>CABMOR010000151.1 GCA_902388225.1 uncultured Oscillospiraceae bacterium
TTACCGAATGAAGGGTGACATTTAACTTTTTTCTTTCCCCCGTCTCCCAAAATCCGGTGACAACCGGGACAAGCCCAACGCCAATAACCGCCGTTAAATTCGGAACAAGGGCATAAATCGGGGTGGCAAACCCTCGAAAGCATCCGTAAAGATAAGCGGGAATATCCTCAGTACCTCTTCCCGAAAGACCATCCAACAGCCCCGGATAAACAGATAAAATCCCCTCGGGGTCACTTTCAATCATTTCTGAGATTCCTCTTTGAACGGTAAGAACATCAACCAAACCGGAAATTTGGGTAATGAGCGAACCTATGATTATCGGAAGAGCAAGGCAGATTATTTTTTTAACATATCCGTCGGGCAAGGAATTATTTTTGCATCCGTCATGGACAGGATTTCCGTATATTTTCAGTTTAATATATAGATATAAAAATCCGAAAACCGTCCCTAAGAGAACTCCTCCGCACGCTCCGGCCGCCTGAATCCCCACGGAAAACCCGAAAGACTTTAAAACAGCCGCACCGATTACTCCAAAAAAAGTCTTGCCTAAAGCTTCGATGATTTGAGAAACGGCGGTGGGAACCATGTTGTTTAACCCCTCAAAATATCCTCTGAAAATTCCCATTAGAGAAGAAAAAAGAACGCATGGAGCAATAACAAATATGGCAGTTTTCGCCTCAGGGCTTCCTCCGAAAAAGGATATAAAAAGACTGCAGGAAAGTACAAGACAGGTCATTATGACGCCGAAGGCCGTAAAAAGCGTCCGGCAGCAGCAGAATGAGGCTTTCATTTCGGATTCATTGCGCAAGGATAACGACTTTGCAACAAGTCGGGATAAAAGCACGGGCAGACCTGAAATCGCCACCGAATAAAACGGAAGATAAAGGTCATAGGCCGTCTGAAAATATCCCATTCCCACCTCTCCGATTATATTGGCAAGGGGGATTTTAAAAAGCATGCCAAGAACCTTAACAACAATGTCGGCAACTATAAGAATAGTTGCCGATTTAATGAAAGTATCGTTTTTAAGTTTAGAACTCAAGCTTTTTCTCAATGAAGCTGCGAAGATCGTCAATGCGAATCCTCTGCTGTTCCATGGAATCACGGTCTCTGACCGTTACGCAGTTATCAGCAGGAGTGTTATCGTCTCCCACGGTTTCAAAGTCAACGGTAATGCAGAAGGGAGTCCCGATTTCATCCTGACGGCGATATCTTTTGCCGATAGAACCCGACTCGTCATAGTCGACCATAAAGTATTTAGAAAGCTCTGCATAAATCTCTTTTGCCTTATCTCCAAGCTTTTTTGAAAGGGGCAGAATACAAGCCTTAAAGGGGGCAAGCGCCGGATGAAAACGCATTACCACACGGCTGTCGTTCTTTTCGGCATCAATTACCTCTTCGTCATATGCCTCGCAAAGATATGCCAAAGCCACACGGTCGGCGCCAAGGCTCGGTTCAACAACATAAGGAATATATTTTTCTCCTGAATCGGGGTCAAAATATTCAAGGCTCTTTCCGCTTGCCTCCTGATGACGGCCAAGGTCATAGTCGGTGCGGTCGGCAATTCCCCAAAGCTCTCCCCACCCGAAGGGGAAAAGATATTCAATGTCGGTTGTTGCCTTGGAGTAGAAGCTGAGTTCCTCTTTTTCATGGTCGCGAAGTCTCATATTTTCTTCTTTCATGCCAAGAGAAATAAGGAAGTTTTTACAATAACTTCTCCAGTAATCAAACCATTCAAGGTCGGTGTCGGGTTTGCAGAAAAATTCACATTCCATCTGCTCAAACTCGCGGAGTCGGAAAAGGAAGTTACCGGGAGTTATCTCGTTTCTGAAGCTCTTACCCACCTGACAAACTCCGAAGGGGAGCTTTTTGCGGGTTGTGCGCTGTATGTTTGCAAAATTAACGAAGATTCCCTGAGCCGTCTCGGGACGGAGATAAACCTCATTTTTTGCGTCTTCTGTAACGCCCATGTATGTTTTAAACATAAGATTAAACTTGCGGATATCGGTGAAATTTTTGCTTCCGCATTCGGGACAGGCAATACCATGCTCTCTTATATAGTCGGTCATCTGCTCAAAGGTCATACCCTCTGCCGCACCGCCGGCGTCCTCAATGAGCTTGTCCGCACGGTGACGCGTATGACAGTCCTTACAATCCATAAGAGGATCGGAAAATCCGCCGACATGGCCGCTTGTCACCCATGTCTGGGGATTCATGAGAATAGCGCTGTCAAGGCCCACATTGTATGGGGATTCCTGAACAAATTTTTTCCACCATGCCTTTTTAACATTATTTTTATATTCAACCCCAAGAGGGCCGAAATCCCAAGAGTTTGCAAGTCCGCCGTAAATTTCCGAACCGGCATATATAAATCCGCGGTTTTTGCAAAGGGCGACAATTTTATCCATTGATTTTTCGGTTGCTTTCATATTTAAACCTCCTAATATTTGAAGAGAAAATAAAACCAAAATGCCCCGTAAAAGGTCGGGGCATTTGAAACTTATCTTCCGCCGCGCCGAGATGAGCCGCGTTTCTGAAGACCGGCTCTTTTCATATCGGACATTTTTTCCTCGCTGGACTGCTTATATTTAAGCATCAAATCTTCAAAAGCGGCGTTTCCGCTCTTGGTGGGAGTCCAGTCAAGGTCAGGGTTTCCGGTAAAAACCGGATACTGAGGTTTCTTTTCCTGACGGGGTTTTTGGGGAGAGTTGTTCGGTCGGTTAAAAGGCTTTTCTCTCCGCTGCTGGGGAGCTTTTTCCACAGCCTTTTTAATGCTGAGACTAATCTTTCCGTCGTCTCCTATGGAAATGACCTTAACCTTAACGGTTTGCCCCTCGCTGACAAAATCTCGAATTTCGTTCACATATACGTCGGCAACCTCAGAAATGTGAACCATTCCTGATTTTCCCTCAGGAAGCGACACAAATGCACCGAATTTTGTAATTCCAGTGACAGTCCCCTCATATACTGTCCCAATCTCAAGCGCCATAAATTTAACTTTTTCCTCCTGAATTAAATATACAAAGCAAAAAACCTTTTCGAAAGAAAATCAGTTTCCTGCAATATCGATATATTCCTTTTCTCCGGACTTTATATATCCTCTTTCTCTGAGAACTTCTTCGATCATACGGTCGTTAGAGCCGTTTTCCACCTTTTCCCTAAGCTTTTCGACCCTTTGGGTCAAATCCGCCTCTTGGGCTTTTGCGGCGTCGAGAACGGCCTTGTCACGGCTGTATTTAACCTGAGTTATAACAATATTGACAACGCTGATAATTACAAAAAGCAAAAGAACTGCCTTAATCAATATCTTGTTTTTGGCTGTCATTGACCTTTCTCCCGGAAAACAAATTATTTACTAAATTATACTACACATTTGTTTCACTTTTCAAGGCCTTTTTTGTATTTTTATCTTTCTTTTTAGAATTTATTTTATCTTTTCGGTGCAAAGTCTTAAAAAACACAATACATCGCTTAATCAGCCTAAAAACAAACAAAAATATCTTCTTAAAAAAAACCATTAACTTTATAAAAATACCGTCAAAAAATCTGCCGAGAACGCTTCGGCAAATTATGCTTCCCAAAAGGGCTCCCAAAAGACAGTAAATTCTGACCTGACCGTCATCGATTATTATGGAAAAACAAAAAAATACTATGGCGCATATAACAAAAAATAACACATCTTCAAAAAAAACAACAGATGCTTTATGAGGAATAACCCAGCGAAAGGACTTAAACAGCTCATATAAAATGCAGTAAAAAAAGCCTAAAATAACAGCATAAAAAAGC
>CABMOR010000152.1 GCA_902388225.1 uncultured Oscillospiraceae bacterium
ATTCAAATCAGACCTGCCGAAGTGAAATCCACCGTTCCCGACATGGCCGAAAGTTTAATGTCGGTTACATTTTCGGAAAAAATATAATATTTTTTTTCATAATACATGGGGCAAAGGAGAGATTTTTCAAATAAGATATTTTCAGCCGCTATGAGCTTTTCACAGGAATCCTCTGTAAGGGACAGCGCGTCGTTATATGTGCTGTCTCCAAGGTCAAGTCCTTTGGACGAGAGATTTAAAAGCATAGAGGAGGCCATTTTTCCTTCAAAGGGAAGGGTAAAAATTCCGGCGGCATAGGTTCCGTTTTTTATCCCGGCGATAATGGTACTGCGGCTTGAGCAGACCAGCTCGACCTTTAAGCCGAAGTTTTTTTGCCAGCTTTGGGCGGTATAGTTTACCACCGCCTTGTCGGTTTCGCTTTGGTAGGCGACGGTCACCGAGGTGACCTTGTTTTCCGAAAGCCGGTCTTTTGCGTTCAAGATCAGCTCATCAAGCTCGGCTCGGTCGGTTAATTGGATTTTGGGCGGGTTGTTTTCCCGCCAGATTCCTTCGCTGCAAATGCTTGAGGGAGGCAAAAGGTCGTCTGCAACCTCGTAATATTCCGGCAAGGCGGCCGAAATACCGTTTCGGTCGACCGTGGCGTAAAGGCCGCGGCGAATGATATCGTCGGCAAAGGGAGAATTCTCGGCAAATGAAAATGCCATAACAGCGGTGGCGGAATAGCTGCCAAGCATTTGGTTTTTATTGTCCTCGGCAGAGGAAAGCAGGTCGGAAGAAACGGTGCCGCAGTCGATGTTCTCGTTTTTAAGGCGGTCTAAGCGGCCGTCGGATTTTTCTATGGGACAGTATACCCCTTGGGAAACGGCTTGACGAAGTCCGACATAATAATCGTTTTTTATAAATTTGACCGCTTCTTCTCCCTGGGATTTTATCCATTTTGAAAGTGCAAAGGGGCCGTTGGAGAGGGTGGTGTCCTTGGTCATGCAATACTTCCCTCCCGAGGCATCAAAGGCGTCCTCCCGGCAGGGCATTCCCGCCGGACCGGCAAAACAGTAAATTATGTCGTCGTCGGGGGAGGAAAGAGAAATTTCAAGCGTGTTGTCCCGGCAGGAAACCCCAAGTGTGTCGGCAGAGGCTTCTCCGTTTAAAATTTGAGGGGCGTTTATAATGTTGAAAAGAGCTGACGCACCGGAAAATTCGGTCACAGGGTCGACTGCCCGCCGAAGCCCGAAGACAAAATCCTGTCCCTCAACCTTCTGTCCGTCCGACCAGCATGCGTCCTCTCGGAGGGCAAAGGAAATTTTAAGCCCGTCGGAAGAGATATTATAGCTTTCGGCGGCACCTGGAGAAAGGGTACCGTCCTCGTTCAAAACGACAAGGGGCTCAAAAATATTATAAACCACCAAAAGCTCGGTTTGATTTGAACAAATCAGGGGATCAAAGGTGTTTGGAAGCACCTCGGTCTCATATGTTATGACCTTTCCGCCGGCATCCTTTTTGCAGGCCGAAAGGGAAAAAATAAGACAAACCGCAAGGGCTGCCGACAGCAATTTCTTCATTATGCACCTCTCACAATAGGTTGTATTTATTTTACCATTTTTCGACCCTTAATTCAATCCATATATAATTATTTTAACATTTTATTTTTCATTTACCCGACGGTGTGCTATAATGAAATTATAAAATACCGAAAAATGGGTTTTACGCCGATTTTACATTATCAAGCTATTTTATTTTACCTTTGTGATGTATTATTAAACTGTAAAGAAATTGAAAAGGGGAGTTTATATGATATATCTTGTGGAAGACGACTCGGGCATTCGGGATCTTATGATTTACGCCCTGAAGGCTTCGGGCTATGAAGCCCAAGGCTTTGAAAAAAGCGAAGGCTTTTGGCAGGCCATGGAACAAAAGCTTCCCGAGCTGGTTATTCTCGATATCATGCTTCCGGGAGAAAACGGCCTGACCATTCTCCAAAAACTCCGTCAAAATTCCGGCACCTACCGTCTGCCGGTAATTATGGCCACCGCTAAGGGGTCCGAATACGACAGGGTTGTGGGTCTTGACATGGGTGCTGACGACTATCTTTCCAAACCCTTCGGCATGATGGAAATGGTGTCCAGGGTCAAAGCCTTGCTTCGCCGAACCGGACAGGCCGAGCCTCAAAAGCTTCTGACCTTGGGAGACCTGGAAATGAATCCGGCTGAGCACACGGTCAAAATCTCCGGAGAATTCATTGAGCTTACTTTAAAAGAATATAATCTTTTGAAAATCTTTCTCGAAAACAAAGGACTTGTGTTTAGCCGTGAAAAACTGCTCAGCGAGGTGTGGGGAGCTCAGTTTATAGGAGAGAGCCGTACGGTAGATGTCCACGTCGGCACCCTGAGAAGCAAGCTGGGCAAATGGGGCGACAGCATACGCACGGTGCGGGGCGTTGGATATAGAATGGAGGACAGGCTATGACCAAAAAAATCTTCCGTTCGATATTTGCCGTTGCCCTGACGGTATTCCTTTGCTCGGTTGTAATAATCATGGGTGCGCTTTATGCATATTATTCATCCAATCAGATGAAACTTATTACCGCCCAGGTGGAACTCGCTTCAAAGGGAGTGGAAATGTCCGACACCGAATATCTTAAGGGTCTTGACGCCAAGGACTACCGAGTCACCCTTATCGACCCTGACGGCAGTGTGGAATTTGATTCAGCCGCAGATTCGGCCAGTATGGAAAACCACCTGGAACGAGAGGAGATCAAGGAGGCGCTGGAAACCGGAGAGGGACAGGCCACAAGATATTCAAACACACTCATGATGCGCCAGCTTTACTCGGCGAAACGGCTGTCCGACGGACGGGTACTTCGCCTGTCCTGTTCCCAGTACACCTGGTGGACTCTTTTTGTGGGAATGCTCGAGCCGGTTATAATCGTATTCTTTGTCTCGGTTGGACTGTCGCTGTTTTTGGCATTCAGGCTGTCGAAAAAAATTGTCGAACCTCTTAACAAGCTGGACCTTGACGGAGACAAAGCCCCCGAAGGGTATTATGAAGAGCTTTCCCCATTTATTTCGCGTATAGAGGCTCAAAAGGAAGAGCTCAAATACAAGGAAGCCGAACTCAAGCGGCGAAAAAACGAGTTTAACGCCGCCACAAAAAAAATGAATGAAGGACTTGTTCTTCTCAACGAAAAAGGAAAAATTTTAAGCATAAACGATGCGGCTTCAAAGTTGCTGTCCATAAGCAGTTATTGCGTCGGTAAGGACATTTTACTTCTCAACAACACTTTTGAAATGCAGGAGCTTGTCGGTAAGGCCAAGGAGGGTCTCCATACCGAAATGATCGTTCCTCTTGAAAATGTGAATTATGAAATAACAGCAAGTCCCGTCATGAGCGACGGACACGTGTCGGCAATTTCCCTCCTTATAGTGGATATAACCGACAGGGAAAGAGCCGAACAGATGAGGCGGGAATTTACCGCCAATGTTTCCCACGAGCTGAAAACTCCCCTTCAAACAATTTCGGGATGTGCCGAGCTCATGCAAAACGGCATGATAAAGGCCGAGGATACGCAAAAATTTGCCGAAAGGATTTATTCCGAATCCCAGAGAATGATAACGCTTGTGGAGGATATAATAGGGCTCTCCCGTCTTGATGACGGGCGGGTGGAAAGGGCCAAGGAACCCGTAAATCTTCTTGAGCTTGCAAAAAACAATGCAGATATTTTAAAAGAAAGCGCCGCCAAAAAGCAGGTGGAAATTTCTCTTGAGGGGAC
>CABMOR010000153.1 GCA_902388225.1 uncultured Oscillospiraceae bacterium
CTTCCCAGGCGGCCGACGAACTTTTAAATATTGAAAATGTTGACGCATCGTTTGTAATTTATAAATCCTCCGACGCGATAAACATTTCTGCCCGTTCTCTCGGAGCCTTAAATGTTCAGATTATTATGGAGGAACTGGGCGGCGGCGGACATCACACAATGTCGGCGGCTCAGCTTAGAGACTGCGATGTTCAAACAGCGGAAAAAATGCTTTTTGATGCCATTTTAAAGCATGAAAATAAAGAAAAGAGGTCAAATTATGAAGGTAGTACTAACTAAGGACATAAAAGGCACCGGCAAAGCCGGAGAGCTTCACGAGGTGTCGGACGGATATGCAAGAAACTTTCTTTTTCCAAAAGGTCTTGCCATTGAGGCCAACGCTCAGGCTATGAATGAGCTTAAAAACCGGGAGGCTTCGGCCGCCTTTAAAAAGAAAAAGGCCGATGAGGAGGCAAGAGATATTGCTTCCAAAATCGGCGGTAAAAAGGTACATATTTCAGCCAAGGGCGGCTCAAACGGACGCCTTTTCGGCTCGGTTACCACATCGGAAATTGCCGATGCCATAAAAAAGGAGTTTGGCTGTGATATTGACAAAAAGAAGATTTCCCTAAATTCCGACATTAAAAACTACGGCGAATATCAGGCGACTGTCAAGCTGTTCGGCGGAGTGACTGCCGAGGTTACTGTGGAAGTCGGAGAATAATTATTAAAAAAAGAGGTCTGCCAAACGACAGACCTCTTTAATTTTATCTTAAATTAGAGGCTCTCTTCGGTTTTGTCCAAAACCTTTGCTTTTTGTCCGATGAGGTTTACGATGATTCCCAGGATAAGAGCGCAGGCAACAGTCTTAAGGGTTATTTTACCGAAGGTCAGGGCAAAGCTGCCTATGCCTGCGATAAGAATTACCGAAGCGGTGAAGAGATTGCGGTTTTCATCAAGATCAACCTTCTGAAGCATTTTAAGACCCGATACGGCAATGAAACCGTAGAGTGCAACGCACACGCCGCCCATTACGCAGGAGGGAATGGAGGAGAGGAAGAGCACGAAGGGGGTGAAGAAGGAGATGATGATGGCGAGAACCGAAGCGCCGAGAATTGTAACAACCGAAGCGTTCTTGGTAATGGCAACGCATCCGACCGATTCGCCGTAGGTGGTGTTGGGGCAGCCTCCGAAAAGAGCGCCTGCCATGGAACCGACTCCGTCACCGAGAAGGGTGCGGGAAAGGCCGGGATCTTCAAGAAGCTCTTTGTCAATTATGGAAGAAAGGTTCTTGTGGTCGGCAATGTGCTCGGCAAATACCACGAAAGCAACAGGAACATAAGCAACAGCAAGGGTGGCAATGTAGGAACCGGACAGCTCGCCTATGCCGTCGATAGCGGTCAGGAAGGTGAAGCTGGGAACCGAAACAAAGGTTGAAAGGGTGATGCTCTTGAAGTTTTCAACAATGGGGGCAAAGTTGATAAGCTGCATTGCCTCGTTGCCGGTATTGTTTCCGATTACTGTGAAAACAGCGGCGACGGCATATCCTGCCACAATACCGATAACAAAGGGGATGAGTTTCATCATCTTTTTGCCGTATATGGAGCAGAGCATAATGACAAGCAGGGTTACAAAGCCGCAGACAATTGAGAGGGCGGTCTTTTGGTCGACTATGTAGGAAGAGGTAACGCTGTCAAACTGAGCTCTGCCGGTCAGGTCGCCGATGGCATTGCCGGCAAGAGAAAGACCGATGATTGCAACGGTGGGTCCGATGACAACGGGAGGCATAATCTTGGAAATCCACTTTACGCCCGCTATCTTAACAATTATTGCAATAACCACATAAACCAGTCCGGCAAAAACCGCACCGAGAATGAGGCCGAGATAGCCAAGAGCCATGGAAACGCCTCCGGCAAAGGCGGAGGTCATGGAGCCGATAAAGGCAAAGGACGAGCCGAGAAATACCGGGCTTTTGAACTTGGTAAAGAGCAGATAAACGATTGTACCGACACCTGCGCCGAAAAGGGCGGCAGAGGGGGTCATTCCGTTGCCGATAATGTTAGGTACGGCAATGGTTGCAGCCATAATGGCAAGAAGCTGCTGGAGGGAAAAAACCAGCAGTTGGCCGAACTTCGGCCGGTCTTTAACGTCATAGATCAGTTTCATATTTTTCCTCCTATATTAAGGCTTTCGCCTTTTTTACTATTCTCCGCAGATGTAAACTCCGGTGTCGCCGTCGGTTTCGTCCAGCTTGACCGAAACAACTTCTGATTTTGAGGTGGGAATATTTTTCCCCACGAAATCGGCACGAATGGGAAGCTCCCGGTGACCTCTGTCCACCAAAACCGCAAGCTGAATTGCCGCCGGACGGCCCAAAGCCATGACTGCGTCCATGGCCGCTCTGGCCGTTCGCCCGGTAAAGAGAACGTCGTCCACAAGAATGACCGTCTTGTCGACAATGTCAAAGGAAATGTCTGTGTGATTTAAAACAGGATCGGGGTTGACCTTGCTCAGGTCATCCCGATAAAGGGTAATATCAAGCACCCCAACCGGCACGCTTTGATTTTCAAAGCTCTCAATATTTTCGGCAATGCGGTTGGCAAGCGGCACGCCCCGAGTTTTTATTCCCACAAATACGATGTTTTCACAGCCATGGTTTTTTTCGGTTATCTGATGAGATATTCTGACCAGAGCACGGGAGAGAGCTTGTCTGTCAAGTACTGTCGCATGAATTTTCAAACCGCCAGCCCCTTTTAAAAATAAAAAGATCCGAAAACCCAAAAGCTTTCAGACCGCAAAAATTCCGTAAATATGCTGTTGAAGTCTCTTTCCTGCATCACGGTACAAGCTTAAAGATTTTTCTTATAATATACCTAAAGCTTGTATTTGTCAAGACATTTTTCCACAAAATATTCTGTTTTTGTTCATTTATTTTGCGGTTGCTAAATTTTGCTGTTTGTGTTACAATTATGCAAATAAGACATATAATTGATGGAACTCACTTAAAAAGGGGAGAGGCCCATGAAAAACAGAATCAAACGCAACAGTTTTGTTGAAGGCACCATGATTGCCTACTTTGCCATAATTCTTTCAAAGCTCATCGGAGCTTTTTATTCCATACCCTTTTATGCCATAATCGGTGAAAGGGGAGGGGTTGTTTATTCCTGTGCCTACAATATTTATAACCTTTTTTTGACCATTTCCACCTCCGGAATCCCCACGGCAATAAGTATTATAATAAGTGAATACAATTCCCTTAAAATGTTTGCGGCCAAGGAAAAAGCTCATAAAACCGCAAGAAACACCGTATTTATTATTTCCCTTATCGCCTTCGTCCTGCTTTTCACCACCGCCCCCTATATCGGGAGGTTTTTCCTCGGATCGGACGCTCAGGGAGATGATGTGACTGCCGCCATACGAACCGTCTCATTCTGCCTTTTGGTTGTGCCCTTTTTGAGCATACGCCGGGGATATCTTCAGGGGCACGCCTACATTGCTCCCTCTTCCACCAGTCAGGTTTTAGAGCAGTTTGTTAGGGTATTTGTCATATTGGTCGGCTCATATGTTGCGGTTATAGTGCTCAATCAAAGCCAGACCGTGGGTGTGTGCGTGGCATTGACCGGAGCCTTGGCAGGAGCTCTTGCGGCATATTTCTACCTCTCATTTAAAATGAAAAACAACAAAAGCGCTTTTTTGCCTGCCAGCGGAGATGTTGTAAACGACACAAAGATTTCTACAAAAGAAACATTAAATAAAATCGCAAAGATTTGTATTCCTCTAATAAT
>CABMOR010000154.1 GCA_902388225.1 uncultured Oscillospiraceae bacterium
TTGAATGACTAAAAGTTAAAATGCCTTGGCATTTTAATAGGTGCTGTCGCACCCGGCAAGGCTGTCGCCTTGCCTTTATGATATATTAAAAAAACGTTTTTGAGAGTGACGGTATGAAACAGAGTAACTTTTTCGCCATGCTTTTCCGTATGAAATACATAAACCGCTGGGCGCTTATGCGAAGCAGTCGGGAGGAAACCCTGAGCGAGCACTGCCTTGAGGTGGCAATTATAGCCCACTGCCTTGCGACCATAAGAAACAGACGGTTCGGAGGCAATGCTGATGCCGACAGAGCGGCCGTCATAGGTCTTCTCCATGACAGCAGTGAGATAATAACCGGTGATCTGCCCACTCCCGTCAAATATTACAATTCCGACATAAAAACCGCCTATAAACAGCTTGAAAAGGAGGCTGACCTTCGACTGCTCAACATGCTTCCCGAGGATTTAAGAGAGGATTACGAACCCTTTTTCGAGCCCCGGGAGCAGGATGCCGAGCTTTGGCAGCTCTGTAAGGCAGCCGACAAAATTTCGGCTCTCATAAAATGTACCGAAGAACGCAAAATGGGAAATCCCGAGTTTAAAGAAGCCGAAAGGTCAACCCTTACCCACATAAAAAAGCTCGGTGTTCCCGAAGCTGATGTTTTCATAAAAGAATTTCTCCCCCCCTTCGGGCTTACCCTTGACGAGCTTAATAAGGAGTAGATGAAATGTCATACGCAGATGAAATTTTCGTGAAAAACTGTAAGGATATTCTGGAAAAAGGTGTGTGGGACACCGATTTTGACGTCCGTCCGAAATGGGATGACGGCACCCCCGCCCACACGGTCAAGAAATTTTGTGTGGTCAACCGTTATGACCTGCAAAAGGAATTTCCCATAATGACCCTTCGCAAGATAAATTATGCCGCTGCCATTGATGAAATTCTCTGGATATGGCAAAAAAAATCCAACAATGTCAACGACCTAAACAGTCACATATGGGACTCCTGGGCCGACGAAACGGGTTCTATCGGAAAGGCCTACGGTTACCAGCTCGGTATTAAGCACAAATATGCCGAGGGGGAATTTGACCAGGTCGACCGGGTTATCTTTGATTTGAAAAACAATCCCCGTTCCCGTCGCATAATGACAAATATCTACAATCATGCCGACCTTAACGAAATGCACCTTTACCCCTGTGCATACAGCATGACATTTAACGTAACCGGTAACAAGCTCAACGCAATTTTAAACCAGCGCTCCCAAGATATGCTCACCGCCAATAACTGGAATGTATGCCAATACAGCGCTCTGACCATGATGCTTGCTCAGGTCACGGGATTTGAACCGGGTGAATTTGTCCATGTTATCGCCGACGCTCACATATACGACCGCCACATCGATTTGGTCAAGGAGGTAATGGAAAAGAAGCCTTTTGAAGCACCGAAGGTCAGGCTTAATCCCGACATCACCGATTTTTATAAATTTACGGTGGATGATTTTATCGTGGAAGATTATAATTTCCACAAGCTTGGCAAAAAAGTCCCGGTGGCAATATAGCTTTTAAATTCCCAAAATTGTACCAAAGGTCACAAGTGCGATAACCCCCGGAACCCCTCCAAAAAAAGATACGGCAAGAGAATAGCCGTTAATCGCCACGGTTTGGGAGGTATATCTTCCGATAAAAAAGACCGCCAAAAGGCTTACCACCCCTGCGATTCCCGACCAAAAGAGGGTTCGCAGGGGTTTTCCGTTTTTAAAAAGAGTGACAAGAAGGAGTATACCCGCAAGAATTATAAGAGCATATATTCCGAATTTGACCGCCGTTTGCATATTATTTTCCTCCATGGTTTTTTTAAATAATATGCGGCTTGTCTAAAAAAAATAACAGGGCACCGTCTAAACAAACGGCGCCCTAAAAACATTTGAAACTTATTTGGTCAAAATGGAAATGATGTCAACGGCAACAACCAGAAGAATGAAGATAATGGCGATATACTTTGTGATTTTCTGGAGCTTTGCCGAAAGGGTATGGGCCTTATTTTTGGAAAGGAAAGTGTCGGCACCGCCGCTAGCAGCTCCGGCAATGCCCGATCTTCTGCCTTCCTGAAGAAGGATTACCGCAATTATAATAAGGGCAAAGATAATAAGAAGCGCGCCCAGAATGATTTCAACAGCTTTCATTTATTTCTACCTCCGAATAGTTTTTTCATTAGCTTAATCATTCTACCATATACATACAAAAAAATCAAGATATTTTTTTATTTTAAGAAATTCTGTTATATCCCGTCTTTTGGGACATAATATTTCTGCGGGACAAACAAAAGCGTTTGCTGTTTTTTCCGCAGCGTTTCCCGACTTCTGCGGAAATTTCGCGGCAGCCTTCGGAAGCGCTTTTTTTACATAAGAGACATCTGCTCTCCCTTTTCGTCAGCCTTCATGGTGCTTCCGGCAGAGGGCAGAGTTTTTGTCCGGTAACGGTGGGGAGAAAGAAGGGTGCCGTCCACATACGGCTCAACCTTAATAAGACGGTGACCCTTTCGCTGGTTCATTACGGCCACTCCTTGAGTATTCTTGGTGGTCTTGACATTTATGGCCGCTGAATTAAAGAGTAGCATCCTTCCGTTTGAAGAATGAAGCAGATATTCCCCGTCCTCCTTGGCATAAAAAACTGCGGCAAGGGGGGATTTATCGCTGTATGCGTTTATAAGCTTTTTGCGGTTGGTCTTGGTTTCATAGGCAGAAAGCTCAATTTTGGAAACCTTTCCGTTTTCAAAGAAGAAGAGCATATTACCCTTGTATTCCTTTACAACCGCCATATAAACAGCCGTTTCGCCCTCGTCCATTTCAAGCTTGGAGGCCACAAAATCTCCCAGCACGCTTGCCTTTGAATCGGCAAAAGAGGCGGCTCTGGTCTTATATACCTGGCACTTGTTTGTAAAGAACATAAGCTCGGCGTCGTTTGTCGTCTCTACCCGCTCCGTTATCTCGTCCCCGTCTTTAAGCTTTTGCTCTCCGCTCATGCGAAGGGACTGGGGGGTTATCTTTTTAAAATACCCTTCTCTTGTAAAGAAAACAGTAACGGGATAATCGGGAATTTTTTCCTCGTGTTCCTCTTCGGTATCCTCGGTCTTATATACAATCTCGGTTTTGCGGGGCTGACCGTATTTTTTAATCACATCTTTGAGTTCGGATATAATTATGGCTTTTATACGGGAATTTTTGGACAGCACATCCTCCATGTCTCTTATGCTTTCCTCAAGTCCCTCAATCTCGCCCAGCCTGTTGAGAATATACTCCTTGTTAAGATGGCGGAGCTTTATTTCGGCCACGTAATTCGCCTGGATTTCGTCGATTCCAAAGCCTATCATAAGGTTGGGAACGACCTCGCTCTCGGCTTCGGTCTCGCGAACGATTTTGACCGCCTTGTCGATATCAAGAAGTATTTTTGAAAGACCCTTTAAGAGGTGAAGCTTGTCCCTGGCTTTTTTCAAATCGAAATAAACCCGGCGCTTGACACACTGACAGCGGAAGGCCACCCACTCCTCAAGAATTTCTCTGACCCCGAGAACCTTGGGAGTTCCGGCAATAAGAATGTTGAAATTACAGGAAAAGGTGTCTTCAAGAGGGGTCAGCTTATAAAGCTTTTGCATAAGCTTATCCGGATCTATCCCCCTTTTAAGGTCTATGGTTATCTTCATTCCGTTTCGACCGGTCTCGTCACGAATGTCGTTTATCTCGGTGA
>CABMOR010000155.1 GCA_902388225.1 uncultured Oscillospiraceae bacterium
TCGGGAAGATTCGGCATTTTATAATATTCCTCGCTTGTGTTATCCGTGTCAAAAAGACCGATTTGCCCTTCGATATTACTGCGGCTGTCCCCCGCAATTCCCGACAGCAGACCCTCATATGCCGCAAGCATGGAGGCTCGATTCGAGCCCAAGGAGTCGAGCGCTCCGCTTTTTATGAGACTTTCGAGGCTTTTTTTGTTAAGCTCTCTGCCGTGAATCCGGCGGCAAAAATCCACGAAATTTTTGAATGTTCCCTTTTCCCGGCGATTTCTTATAATGGATTCAATTATATTTATTCCCAGATTTTTTATGGCGAGCAGCCCAAAAACCACCCGTCCGTCCTTAACCGAAAAATCCCTTTCGCTGACATTGACGTCGGGAGGCAGAACATCTATTCCCATACGGGAACACTCGACAATATATTTGGGCGCATCGTTTACCGTGCTGGACATAAGAGAAGCCATAAATTCGGCAGGGTAATGGCATTTCAGATAGGCCGTACGATAAGCCACAAGAGCATAGGCGGCGGCGTGAGACTTGTTAAAAGCGTAGGATGCAAAGGAGGTCATATCGTCAAAAAGAGCGTTGGAAACCTTTGGCTCTATGCCGTTTTTTTGACATCCCTCAATAAAGGTTTCCCTCTCCTTTTCCATAACTTCCTGCTTTTTCTTTGCCATGGCCCGGCGAACAACATCGGCCCGGCCGAAGGAATAACCCGCAAGCTCTCTGAAAACCTGCATGACCTGCTCCTGGTAGACAAGGCATCCGTAGGTAACATCGAGAATGGGGGCAAGAAGGGGTGTGGAATATTTGATTTTTTTAGGGTTGTGACGGTTTTCGATATATTTTCCGATGGAGTCCATCGGACCGGGACGGTAAAGAGAAATGACAGCTATAATGTCCTCCAGACTCTTGGGACAAAGCCTTGTCAGAACGCTTTTCATTCCGGTCGACTCGAGCTGGAAAAGCCCGTCGGTATTTCCCGAAGAAATATATTCAAAAACAGCCCTGTCCTCGATGTCGATTTTTTTAATGTCAAAATCGGGAACGGTCTTTCTGACCATTTTCTGGGCGTCGTCAATAACCGTCAGGGTTCTGAGCCCCAAAAGGTCAATTTTAAGAAGCCCCAGCTCCTCAAGGGCGGTCATGGTAAATTGGGTCACCATGGCGTCGTCGCTTTTTGCAAGAGGCACATAGCAGTCCACGGGATCCCTGGTTATAACCACTCCGGCGGCATGGGTTGAGGCGTGTCTTGGCATTCCCTCCACCCGTACCGATATGTCAATAAGCCTTTTGACATCCTCGTCGGCCTCGTATATCTCGGCAAGCTCGGGCGAGCCTTCGAGGGCCGATTTAAGAGTCATGCCGTGTTTTTGCGGAATTTTTTTTGCTACACTGTCGACGGCAGAATAGGACATTCCAAGCGCCCTTCCCACATCCCTGACCGCCGCTCGGGCGGCAAGGGTTCCGAAGGTGACTATCTGAGCCACATGGTCAAAGCCGTATTTTTCCACCAGGTATTTTATGACCTCTTCCCGCCTCACATAGCAGAAATCCACATCAAAATCCGGCATGCTCACCCTTTCGGGATTGAGAAACCGTTCAAAAATCAGGTTGTATTTAATGGGGTCTATTTCGGTGATTCCGCAAAGATAGGCACAAAGACTGCCCGCTCCCGAGCCTCGCCCCGGCCCTACCGGAATACCGTGGCTTTTGGCGTAATTTATAAAATCGTATACAATGAGATAATAGTCCACATATCCCATTTTGTTTATGGTTTCAAGCTCATAATTCATCCGGTCTATTACCGAAGGACTCACACTTTTTCCGTATAGTCTCGAAAGTCCCTTTTTACAAAGCTCTCTGAGATACTCAAAATGGTCGCCCTCAACTTCGAAATGAGGAAGCTTCGTCTTTCCGAATTCAAATTCTACATTACATTTTTCGGCAATTTTCACCGTGTTTTCCAAGGCCTCTTCAAGAGACTCAAAGAGGCTGTACATTTCGTCGGCGGATTTGAGATAAAACTGGTCTGAGGAAAACTCAAGCCCGTCGCCGCCGTCGACGGTTTTTCCGGTTTGTATACAAATAAGCACCTTTTGGGTATATTCATCGTCCGGTCTTATATAATGAACATCATTGCTGGCAACCAGAGGGATTCCGGTTTCTCTCGAAAGATTTACAAGTCTCGGGAGCACGGTTTTCTGTTCCAAAATACCGTGGTCCTGAATTTCGATATAATAATTCCCCTTGCCGAAAACGCCCTCATACCAAAGGGCGGTCTGCTTGGCCTTGTCATATTCTCCGTTTAAAAGAAGCCGAGGAATCTCCCCCGCAAGACAGGCCGACAGACAAATCAGCCCTTCGCTGTGCTCCTTTAAGACTTTTTTGTCGATTCGGGGCTTTTGGTAAAATCCTTTTGCAAAGGATATTGATACCAGCTTTATGAGATTTTTGTATCCCTGACTGTTTTTGCAAAGCAGAATAAGGTGATTGTAGGCCGGCTGTCCTCTGTTCGGGCGGCTTTCCATATCCCCCTGCGCCACATACACCTCACAGCCGATAATGGGCTTTATACCCTGGGATTTACATTCCTTATAAAAATCAATAACCCCGTACATAACGCCGTGGTCGGTAATGGCCACCGCGCTCTGTCCGAGGTTTTTAACAGACCGAACCAACTCCTTTATACGGCAGGCGCCGTCAAGGAGGCTGTATTCGCTATGCAAATGAAGATGAACAAAATCTCTCATTTTTTATCCCTGTTTTCAGATTTTTTTGCCTGTATTTCTTCGGATATTCCGATTATTTTTTCCAGCCGGTGGTTAAGTCCCGAGCGGCTGAGATTATTCCCCATCATTTCGCAAAGCTCACTCAGGGAAGCGTCCTCATTTTCCTTTCTGAGCAAAGCCACTTCATAAAGAGCCGGCGGAAGCAGTTCAAGACCGCCCGCCGCTTCAATAATCTCTATGGCCTTTTTCTGACGGCTGACAGCCGAAAGGGTCTTGGAGATGTTGGCGGTGATACAATTGGTCGTGCGGTTGACATTGTTACGCATTTCCTTAAGCATCTTTGCCTGCATAAAGTCCATTGCCGAAAGCTGTCCCCCCATGAAGGTTAAAATATCCTCAATGGCGGCGCTGTCCTTATAATAAACCACATAAGAGGATTTACGGGTAGTTATTTTCGGAGGGGTTAAATAGTCGCCTATAAAGGTCACAAGGTCGTTTGCAAGGCGCTTATATGCAACCTTAAATTCCAGGTGATATTCCTTTTCGGGACTGGTAACGCTTCCGGAGGAAAGAAAAGCTCCCCTTAAAAATGCCGAAGCACAGCACTCGTTGTCAAGATTTCCCCGGTTTATGCAAAGGGAGGTGTCCCTTCTCGTATGAAAAAAGAATTCCAAACCCCCTTCACACAGCTTTCCGTCAATACTTCCGGAAAAAAGACCGCTTTTACCGGTCGGCCGGCGAAGCTTCAGAGGAGCGTCAAGCACCTCAAAGGCCAGGTTTTTAAACCGATCGGCGCAAAATTCATAGTCGCTCTTAAAGGCAATTTCCTCAAACCTGAAGGAGTGAAAAAAGAGCATTGCACCGTAACATTCGGCTTTTTTACAGCAGTCCCGGGTGTTTTTAACCGAGCAAAGTTCTCTTTTTACCCTGCCCGAAAAGGTTAGCTCGCTCATTTTATTCCTCTGCTAATGT
>CABMOR010000156.1 GCA_902388225.1 uncultured Oscillospiraceae bacterium
TTTTTAAGGCGGCGGGATAATGACCTTTAAACAGAAAATTGAAAATTATTGGTACCACTATAAATGGCACACCATCATTACCGCCTTTTTTGTTTTCACCGCTATTGTATGCCTCGTCCAGTGCTCCACAAAGGAAAATCCCGACGACAAGGCGCTTCTTTATGTCAATCAAAATTTGCTTGATACCGCCGCAAATCAGCTTTCGGAAACCCTTTGTGAATATACCGAGGACTATAACGGCGACGGCAAGGCGCTTTATAGGGTCAATAATGTTTCCTTCAACGGAAACAATCTTGCCGGCGTAAATTATTCGGTGGCCAATTCCGAAAAATTGCTTTCGGCGGTGGCAACAGCAGAATATGTGCTGTATATCGTGGACGGGCACGGGTACGAGTATATGAGCGATTCGTCGGTGGAGGTTTTTGAAAAATACGACTTCTGCAACGACCTGGACGGCAGAGCGTGGAACTGGAAGGGCAGTAAACTTCAGCAAAGCTTTACCGACAGCGGTCTTCCCGAAAATCTATACTTCTGTATAAGGAAAATCGAGGGAACCACCGCCGAAAAAAACAAAAATGCAATTGCTCAGAAAGAAAGAGCCGAAAAGCTGGTGCAAACGCTGGCGGCAGAATAAAAGAAAACCGAGAAGAATTTTCTTCTCGGTTTTTGTATGTTATGATGTTCAGCCGTCCAGGTTGTTAAAGCCGAGAATACGAAAGTCAAAGTATTTTCCGTCGATTTTCTCAAGGGTCAAATAAGCGCTTTGGCTGACTATGACTTCTCCCGCTCCGTTTTGCTCGTAAAAGCTGACAAGCAGTTTAAAGGTTTTGTCAGAAACCTGCTCGGCGGATTTTACCGTGGCGGTGGGAGCGCCCACCCCGCCGGCGAACATAAACTCATAGTGTGACCCGTCTGAGGAAAGCTTGGCCGGGTCGCTCACGTCGGATTTTCCAAAGAGCTCAAAGACAATTTCCTTAACCGTGTTAACATCCGCAAGATTTACAAAGCCATCCTTGGTAACGGGAACGAAACGCTGGTCGCCGTGGGCGTCCTGCTCGATTATCATGTCCTGAAGTGCGTCAATACAGTTTTGGTCTGAAAGGGATTCTCCCGAGTCAAAACTCATATAATAAAAGCATGCCGCGGCATTGACGGTTTTTTCAAAATCGGCTGTGGAAACTTCCGATGTTTGGGGCACGGAGTTTTGGCCCGCACCCGATTCCTCCAAAGAGCCGGGAGGAGAAAGCATGGCTTTTTCCGAGGAAGGGACGGCCGGGCCGGACGAAGAAAATCCCGAGGGGTCGTTTTCCGGGTCTTCATTTGACCCGCGGGAAACCGAAATGACAGCTATGGCCACCACCGCCGCCAATATTAAAACACCAAAGCAAATAACAACCGGTTTCATTTTTCCTGACATATAATCACCTCTTGTGTAATTATATAACAGCAAGATTTGAATTACAATTATTTTTCTTGAAATGACAGCTTATATTTGTTATAGTAACTGTATAATGAGATGATTCATCCGAAATATCGCAATTTCCGTTTTTTAAAGTGAACAATACCTCCATTTGAGCAAAACTTTTTGCCGGAGGTTTTTGTATAACGGCGGGTCATTTTTATGCCGCCGAAAAAACAGGAGTGATATATATGACACCATCCATCTTCGCAAAGTGCGAAAACTACACCGTGGCCCGTGAAGCCAAGGAAAAGGGAATATATCCCTACTTTCACGAGCTGCAATCAAGACAGGACACCGAGGTCATTATGGAGGGCAAGCGAAGGATTATGCTTGGCTCCAACAATTATCTCGGACTGACGGTCAACGAGGAGGTAAAAAAATCAGGAATTGAAGCAATCGAAGAATTCGGTACCGGATGTTCGGGGTCAAGGTTTCTCAACGGTACCTTGAATTTACACCTGGAACTTGAAAAAAAGCTGGCGCAATTTCTCGCATATGAGGACGTCATGACCTTTTCCACGGGATTTCAGTCAAATCTCGGCATAATCAGCGCTGTGGTGGGGAAGGACGATTATGTCATATGCGACAAGGAAAACCACGCCAGCATTTACGACGGATGCCGTTTGTCCTACGGCACAATGCTCAGATATAAACACAATGATATGGACTCGCTGGAAAAGGCGCTGCAAAAGGTGCCTGAAGGTGCGGGGATTCTCATTGTTACCGACGGAGTTTTCAGCATGAGCGGAGACATTGCCCGTCTTCCCGAAATAGTTGCTCTAAAGAAAAAATACGGCGCCGCCCTTATGGTTGACGATGCCCACGGTCTGGGAGTTGTAGGAAAGGGTGGACGGGGAACCGGTTCTCACTTCGGCCTTGAAAAAGAGGTTGATATTGTCATGGGTACCTTCTCAAAATCCCTTGCTTCTCTCGGAGGATACATGGCGGCAAGCCAAACGGTGTGCGAATATGTTCGTCACAACTCCCGTCCTTTTATTTTCTCGGCCTCCATGCCCCCTGCCTGCTGTGCCACGGCCCAAAAGGCGCTGGAAATTCTCGAAAGGGAACCCGAGCGGGTGGACAGACTTTTCAAACTTGGGGAATATATGAGACGGGCTCTTAAGCAAAAAAACATCCGAATAAAGGACGCTCCGACCCCCATTATTCCAATATACATAAGCGATGCCGTTACCACCCTGACGGTCGCAAAGCGGCTTTTTGACGAGGGAGTGTTTGTTAATTCCGTGCTTCCTCCCGCCACTTCGCCAAACGAATGTCTGCTCAGGGTAAGCCTTATGGCAAGCCACACCGAAAAGCTTATTGACGAGGCTGTGGAAATAATCGAAAGAGTCTTAAAGGAGTTTGACATAATCAAATGAAAACCGTTGTCATAACCGGAGGCTCGGGAGGTATCGGCAGGGCCGCCGCGCAAAAATTTGCCCAAGAGGGATATAAGGTATTCGAACTGAGTCGTCACGGCAGGTCGGATAACGGAATAACCCACATTACGGCCGATGTCACCGACGGGAAGGCTTTAAGGGAGGCTTTCCGGCAGATAGAAGATCTTACCGATTCGCTGGATCTGGTTATATGCAATGCAGGCTTCGGAATTTCGGGCGCTGTCGAGTTTACCGAGCTTGAAAGCGCAAAAAAACAGTTTGATGTAAACTTCTTCGGAGCTTTTTTAACCGCAAAATATGCCCTTCCTCTTTTAAAAAAAGGGAAGGGCAGGATATTATTTATATCATCGGCGGCGGCCGTCTTTGCCATTCCTTTTCAGAGCTTTTATTCGGCCTCCAAGGCGGCGGTGAACATGCTGTCAAGCGCCATGAGAAACGAGCTTGCCCCTTTTGGAGTGTCGGTCTGCACACTTCAGTTGGGGGACGCCTCAACCGGCTTTACCGACGCCAGAGAGCGCTCCTTCGCGGGAGATGAACAGTACGGCGGGGCGGTTTCGAGAAGTCTCGCCGTCATGGAAAAGGATGAGCGCACCGGCATGAGCCCGGAAAAAATTGCCCGGGCAATGTTTAAGCTGGCAAACAAAAAGAGGATTAAAAGTGTTTACACGGTTGGAGGGCTTTACAAGGTACTTTGCTTTTTGCCCCGTTTGCTTCCGGGGGGCTTTGTGAATTATCTTGTGGGGAAATTATATATTCCTAAAGAAAATTCCAAATTGGAACAAAGC
>CABMOR010000157.1 GCA_902388225.1 uncultured Oscillospiraceae bacterium
TCGGCGGGAAGACGGTCACCGAATTTCTTGTAAAATTCTTCGATTCCGGCAGCTTCTTCCTTCCATATCTCCTTGTCAACATTAAGCAGGTCGGCAAGGGTCTCTTTGGAGACATCAAGACCCTCCATGTCAAGGTCGTCAATTTCGGGAACATATCCGATTGGGGTCTCTTTTGCACCCACCTTTCCCTCGCAACGGTCGAGAATCCAGAGCAGAACACGCATATTGTCGCCGAATCCCGGCCAGATGAAGTTGCCATCATCATCGAGACGGAACCAGTTGACATTAAAGATTTTGGGAGCCTTGTCGCCCAGCTTCTCGCCCATCTCGAGCCAATGTCCGAAATAGTCGCCCATGTTATATCCGCAGAAGGGAAGCATGGCCATGGGATCCCGGCGGAGGGTTCCCACTGCACCGCTTGCGGCGGCAGTGGTCTCGGAGGACATGATAGAGCCGACGAAAACTCCGTTGTTCCAGTCTCTCGACTGATACACCAGGGGAGCGGTCTTGGCACGGCGTCCACCGAAAACAATGGCCGAAATGGGCACGCCTTCGCCGTTTTCAAACTCGCTGCTTATGCAGGGGCAGTTCTTGGCGGGAGCGGTAAAACGGCTGTTGGGATGAGCTCCCTTGGAGCCGTCGGTGCAGTCCCACTTCTCACCCTTCCAGTTGAGAGCGTTCTTGGGAGGATTCTTGTCAAGACCTTCCCACCAGACGGTGTTGTCGTCAAGGTTGTGCACAACATTTGTAAATATGGTGCCCTCACGGGTGCTGGCAAGGGCGTTGGGGTTGGATTTTTCGTTGGTTCCGGGGGCAACGCCGAAGAATCCGTTTTCGGGGTTGACCGCCCAAAGTCTTCCGTCGGGGCCGATTCTCATCCAGGCGATATCGTCTCCCACAGTCCATACCTTATAGCCCTTGTCCCGAAGGTATTTTGGGGGAATGAGCATGGCAAGGTTGGTCTTTCCGCAGGCCGAGGGGAATGCGGCGGCGATGTATTTGACCTCACCCTTGGGATTTTCAAGTCCGAGAATGAGCATATGCTCGGCCATCCAGCCCTCGTTTCTTCCCTGATAGGAAGCTATACGCAAAGCAAAGCACTTTTTGCCCAGAAGAACATTTCCGCCGTAACCGGAATTGACCGAAATGATGGTGTTGTCCTGGGGGAACTGGCAGATGTATCTCTTTTCCTCGTCGATGTCGCATTTACAGTGAAGTCCTCTGACCCAGTCGTCGCTGTCGCCCAGAACATCCAGCACCTCTTTGCCCACACGGGTCATAATAGCCATGTTGAGCACGACATAAATCGAGTCGGTAACCTCGATTCCGGCCTTGGAGAACTTTGAGCCGACAGGACCCATGGAATAGGGAATTACATACATGGTTCTGCCCTTATAGCTGTCTCTTGCGATGTCGGCAAGCATTTTATATGCCTCGCCGGGCTCCATCCAGTTGTTTGTGGGGCCTGCCTCCTCCTTTGTGGGGGTGCAGATAAGGGTGCGTCCCTCAACACGGGCAACGTCGTTGACGGCGGTGCGGTGAAGATAGCATCCGGGAAGTTTTTCCTCATTAAGCTTGATCATTTCGCCGGATTCGCAGGCCTGCTTTCTGAGCTGCTCAAGCTGCTCCTCGCTGCCGTCAATCCAGACTACCTTTTCGGGCTTTACAAGCTCAATCTGCTCGTCAAGCCACTTTTTGATTGATTTGTTGTTGGTCATAAAAACCGTCCTTTCTCAACCTTTATAATAATGAGTTTAATAAACAGGGTTATAGGAAATAATTTCCGCCGGTAAGACTATTTTACAATATAATTTGTGTAAAAGCAATGATTATATATTGAACAATGTGTTAAATGTCACACAAATCGGTGCTTTCCTCCCGGCTGTCAAGTATAAGCTTCTCCAGCTCCTTTGCCGCAACGCTGAGCGGCTGATCCTTTCGCTTTATCATACATACCGACCGAAGGGGTATTCTCTCGGCAAGGTCGATTCTCATAACATCCGCCGTGCCGTCGAGAAATTCCTCCGGCACAAAACCGATTCCCAAATCCGACCGCACCATGGGAAGTATCTGGTCGGCGGTAGCCGCCTCTATGTCGGGCAGAAATTTCAGCCCGTTTTTGGTAAAAAAGGCCGAATACATCTCAAAGGTCTTGGTATCGGTTCCAAGGGAAATTATGGGATATTCCTGAAGCTCCTTTAAGGACACCTTTCTTCCCAAAAGCCGGGGAAAGCCGTTTGTGCAGACAGCCACCTCCCGTATGGTCTTGATTTTCTTTTCGGTCAGACCCGAAGACTTGACGGTTGGGGTGGTGACAATAGCAAGGTCGGCAAGTCCCTCTTTAAGGGCGGTTATGGCCTGAGGTGTGGAATGGTTGCTTATGCGGATTTTCACCTTGGGATAAAGGGTTCGGTATTTTTTAAAAACCGGCAAAATACAGCAGTTGAGCGCGACCTCGCTGGCCGAGACATATATTGCGCCCCCCTCAAGGTTCTTGCTCAGGGAAATTTCTTCCTCCCCCGCCTCGATGTGCTCGAGGGCAATGCGAATGTGGGAATAGAGCTTCTCCCCTTCGGGGGTCAGCTTCATGCCGCGGTTTGAACGCACAAAAAGGGTGCACCCCAGCTCCCCTTCGAGATTTTTTATCGAGCGGGTGAGATTGGGCTGGTTGTTCATGAGCATTTTTGCCGCCTGAGAGATGTTTCCGTATTTGGCAACATAATAAAAAATACGGTAATAGTCATAGTTGATGTTAAACATTCTCTCACCCCGCTTTTGATATATGTAAAACATATATTTAACATATATCAGTATTGGCATTATAACCCTTATTACCCCATTTGTCAATAGCAAAAACAAAAATTTGTTAAAAAAATAACAATTTTTTTATTTGCGCCCGTCCCTGCCGTTGACAGAGGCTTTTAAAGGGTTTATAATAGCTTCAGGCTGGAGGCGATTATATGAAAAAAGGACTCGTTCTCGAAGGGGGAGCCATGCGGGGGATGTTTACCGCCGGGGTTATCGACATTTTTATGGAAAACGGGCTGGATTTTGACGCCGCGGTTGGGGTTTCGGCGGGGGCGGCCTTCGGCTGTAACATAAAATCCCGTCAAATCGGGCGTGCCATACGGTATAACACCCGTTTTTGCTCCGACAGGCGTTACTGCAGCATTTCAAGCCTCATAAAAACCGGCAACATTTTCAACACCGAATTTTGCTATGGGGAGATTCCCCTTACTCTTGACCCCTTCGATTTTGAGGCATATGAAAAAAATCCCATGGATTTTTACACCGTCTCTACCGATATTTGCACCGGACGGGCGGTATATCACAAATACGAGGGGCAAAGCGATCACGGATTTGACTGGATAAGGTCCTCGGCCTCCATGCCGCTGGTCTCCCGAACGGTTGAGATAGAGGGTCAAAAGCTGCTGGACGGCGGCATTGCCGACTCGATACCCGTAAGGTTTTTTGAGCAAAAAGGCTTCGACAAAATAGTTGTCATTCTCACCCGACCCGGCGACTATCGCAAGAAGAAAAATCCTCTGATACCTATTATGCGGCTGAAATACAGGAAATATCCAAAGCTTGTTAAGACCATGGAAAACCGTC
>CABMOR010000158.1 GCA_902388225.1 uncultured Oscillospiraceae bacterium
TATAACTATCTGGGCGATGCGTTCGCCCTTTTTGACGGTTTTTCTCTCTGAGGAATGGTTGTGAAGAGCAACCTTGATTTCCCCCCGATAGTCGCTGTCAATGACCCCCACCTTATTTGCCGGGGCAAGTCCCTCCTTGCAGGCAAGCCCGCTTCGGGCATACACAAGACCGGCATATCCTTCGGGAATTTCCATGGCAAGGCCGGTGCCTATCATGGCCCGCCTCTATGACAAGGTCATTCTCTGCGGAATAAAGATCCGAACCGGCAGCGAAGGGGGAACCTTTGGTGGGAATAACGGCGTCCTTTTTAAGTTTTTTTATTTTAATTTCCATAGGGCTTTCTCCTAAATATATTTTCAATCTAATTGTACCACAGCCCAGGTCACTTTTCCATAAAAAACAAAAAATTTATTTTATTTTAAAAATTCGGGTTTAGGGGGTGTTAATATGGGAAAAAATGTGGTAAAATGTTTGGGAATATGAGATAAAGCTTTTTGCTTTTTTCAAACTGAAAATCATTTTAGAAGGTAATGGCTGTGGAAAAACAATATGATGTTATAATCGCCGGCTGCGGAGTGGGAGGACTCTACTGTGCTCTTAACATTTCTCCTGACAAAAAGGTGCTTCTGCTCTGCAAGGACGAAATGATGCTTTCGAATACCGCTCTGGCTCAGGGAGGTGTTGCGGCGGTACTCGACACGACCAACGATTCCTACGATCTGCATTTTGACGACACCCTCATTGCCGGACGCCGGGAAAACAATCACGATTCGGTGCGGGTGCTGGTCACCGAAGGACCCAAAGACGTCCGCCGGATTTATGAGGAATTCGATGTGGATTTTGACAAGACTCCCGACGGTGCCCTCAATTCCACCCTTGAAGGCGGGCACAGCCGCAGAAGAATCGTTCATCACAAGGATTCTACCGGTTACGAAATAGCCTATCGCCTTTGCGAGGCGGTAAAAAAACGGAGCAACATCGAAATTTCCGATTATTCGGTGCTTTTCGACCTCAAAAGATTTGACGGGGGATTCTTTGCATACATTCTGAAGGACAATAAGGCCCACATCGTGGCGACCCCCTATGTCGTCCTTGCCACCGGCGGTATAGGTCAGGTCTATCGCTATACCACCAATTCGGCCATAGCCACCGGCGACGGTATCCGTCTTGCATATGAGCTGGGATGCAAGATTGCTCATCTCGACTATGTCCAGTTTCACCCCACCTCCTTTGCCGCCGACAAAACCAGCCGTCAGAAATTTCTCATAAGCGAGGCGGTGCGCGGCGAGGGCGCCTATCTTCTCAACTGCCATAAGGAACGCTTTATGCACCTTTACGACAAGCGGCTGGAACTTGCCCCGAGAGATGTGGTTGCCAAATCCATAATTCTCGAAAGCCGCCGCCTTGCCAGCGAGGATTTCTACCTCGACATCGCCTATAAGGGGGAGGATTTCCTTAAAAAACGTTTCCCAATGATTTACGAAAAGTGCCTTGAAAAGGGCGTGGACATTACAAAACAACCCATTCCTATTTTTCCCTGTCAACACTATCTCATGGGCGGTATAGATGTCAATCTCAACTCCAAAACCGACATAGACCGCCTTTATGCCGTAGGAGAATGTTCCCACACCGGCGTTCACGGGGCAAACCGACTGGCTTCCAACTCCCTTCTTGAAGCGCTGGTTTTCGGGCGCCGCTCGGCCGAGGACATTACGAGAAAGAGTCGGGGCGAGCATTTTGTGCCTCCCGAATTCCCCGAAATCCCCGACATTTCCGGCGCTCCCGTGCCCAAGGACATCGACAAGACCATAAACGACATTCTCCAGCAGTCCACCTTTGTCATCCCCGACCTTTCGGCCTGTCAGACCGGTATAAAGCGGGTCGACCGTTACCTCGAACGGCTTAAAAGCGGTCATTTCGCCATTACCAGAGATTACTGCGAGGCGCTTTCCCTTGCCACCGTGGCTCACATTATATTAAAGGAGATGCTAAGCAAATGACGCTGCCAAGTTTCGCAGTTGACGACATTATCAAAAACGCCCTTAAAGAAGACATAAACTATATCGACGTTGCCACCGATTTAACCCTTGACAGCAGCAACATCCAGCAGGGCGTTTTTCTTGCCAAGGCCGACGGAGTGCTTTGCGGAATTGACGTTGCCCTCCGTGTTTTTGAGCTTTTGTATGACGGGTTTGAATATTCGGTTTATAAAAAAGACCGAGACACGGTTAAAAAGGGTGATATTATTGCCCGTGTAACCGGGCCGGTCACCTTTCTTCTCAAGGGAGAACGCACGGCTTTAAACCTTCTTCAGCATATGTCGGGTATTGCCACCGAAACAAGAAGATGCGTCGAGCTTGTAAAGGGAACAAAGGCCAGCATTGCCGACACCCGAAAAACCCTTCCCGGGCTCAGAGCGCTTCAAAAATACGCCGTCACCTGCGGAGGAGGAAAAAACCACCGTTTTAATCTTTCGGACTGTGCCATGCTCAAGGACAATCACATTGATGCCTGCGGCGGAATAGAAAAGGCAGTTGGCATTCTCAGAGAAAAAATCGGACATACGGTTAAAATCGAGGTGGAAACCAGAAATCTCGACGAAGTGGCAAAAGCTTTAAATGCCGGCGCCGACATAATAATGCTGGACAACATGGACAATGACACCATGAAAAAGGCGGTAGAGCTTATGGACGGCAAAGCCCTTTCGGAAGCTTCAGGCGGTATTACCCACGACACCATTGCCGCTGTCGCCCAAACAGGAGTGGACATTATTTCCATCGGCGCTCTTACCCATTCGGTGACGGCCTTTGACATTTCCATGAAGATAAAGAAAATATGATAATACTTTGCGTTGATTACGGCGACGCCCGTACGGGGCTTGCGGTTTGTGACAAATCCGAAATTCTCGCAAGTCCGGTGGGCACGCTTTTTGAAAAGGACAAAGCCCGGCTCATAGAAAAAATCTCTCATATCGCCGGTGAGCGGAAGGCCGAGCTTATTGTGGTCGGAGATCCGATCAATATGGACGGAAGCCGGGGATTTCGCTCGGAGGCATGTCATGAATTTGCAAAAGAGCTGTCCGGGGTCTGCAATCTCCCTTTTGAAATGTGGGATGAAAGACTGACAACCGTTGCGGCTCATAATGTTCTTAATTTTACCGACACGAGAGGAAAAAAGCGAAAGAAAGCCGTGGATACCCTTTCGGCAGTTATGATACTTGAAGGGTTTTTGGCTCGGAAAAAATCTCTTTGATTTTGGGGTGATTTTGTGCGCCGACCGCTTTTCACCGTAGGTTTTTCGCTGTTTGCTTCCTCGGTTATTGCTTTCTTTTTCCTTCCTGAGAACCTTGTTCCCTTTGCGGCGGCTGTGTTTTTTGCCGCCGCAGCCTTAAGCGTTCCGCTTGCGGTAAAATTCAAATACAGCGAGGTTGTGCAAAATCTGTCGGCCGTTCTCTTTTCGTCGGCCGCCGGATTTCTTGCGGTGTTTTTATCCTCGCTTATTTTTATTTCTCCCCTCAAAGAGCTTAAAGACAACCGGCTTTTTATACGGGCACAGGTGACCGATGCGGTCAGCTATGAGCATGGTTAT
>CABMOR010000159.1 GCA_902388225.1 uncultured Oscillospiraceae bacterium
GCATCGGTTACAATGGCGCAGTCTTCCCCGTCGGATATCCTGTCAATTATAATCTGTCCCCGGTCGTTTTTATTGTGCTCATAATAACTTACCAGCGGTTTTTTAATGTTAAAACGGTTTAAGAGTTTTAAGGTCACCCTTGTGTCTTCGGCTGCAATAAAATCAACCGACTCAAGGGTTTCCAGACCTCTTTTTGAAATATCAGACAAATTACCTATGGGAGTACCAACAACAAAAAGCCGTCCTGCCATTACATTTTTCCTTTCATGGCGTAATATTCGCCGTAGATTTCTTTGATTTCATCCGAAAAACCGCCCTCATGATTTTCGATTATAAGCGGTTTTTCAATAATCATACCTTTTTGGGCGCCTTTTTTTCCTTCAATCAAAAAAAGATTCGGACTGCATCCCGCTCTCTGTTCAACCATGCGAAGTCTCTTGGGCTCAATTCCGTGGGAAGACATGGAAACCATCAGCTCACAAAGCCTTGCGGGGCGCTGGCACATGCAAAGCCGGCCGCCGGTATTAAGCAGGCGGGCGGAAGCTGTCACAATATCATCTGTATTGCAAAGCATCTCATGGCGGGCAATAGCTATTTCGGGCCGTTCACAGCGAATTCCGTCGTCCTTTGGCTTATAAGGAGGATTCATGACTACAAGGTCAAAAGAAGCCGCTTTAAGAACTTTATCGAGTTTTTTGAGGTCGGCATTGTGAACATGAAGCTTGTCAAAAAGCCGGTGTTTTTCCACAGCCATGTTCACGAGATCGCATGACTCCTTTTGAACATCAACCGCATGTATTACCTTGCATCTATTGTCCCGGCACCAAATAAGCGAAATAATACCGCATCCGGTACCAAGCTCCACCGCTTTTGTGTTCTTTTTTGGGTCGGCAAAGCTTGCAAGAAGCACTCCGTCGGTTCCAAAGGTGTGAATCTCGCTTGTAAATACGGTCATTCCGCCTCCAAGCTGTTGTTCTTTTATGTTCATAGCGATTTTGCGGCAATCGCCGTCCAGCCGTGCTCACGCAAAATTTCCACAACCTCAAATTTTCCTTCGAGGTTTTTGAGCACGTCGGCCTCTCTCGTATCAATAATCCCGCTCATGATATAAATTCCGTCCTTTTTAAGGAACTTTAGTATATCTTCATTAAGCTTTATAATTATGTCGGCCACAATATTTGCAGTCACAACATTAAATGTTCCGGTCACTTTATCGGTCAGATTGCCGCATATAAACCGTGTTTTGCTGTCCACACGGTTTAATTTGGCGTTTTCCAAGGCGGTTTTGACCGAAAGCTCGTCAATATCCACTCCAAAAGCTTTTTTTGCTCCGAGCAGCACACCGGCCACCGCCAAAATGCCGCTGCCGCAACCCACATCAAGAATTTCCGAATTGCCGTCAACATATTTTGAGAGAAGCTCAAGACAAAGTCTTGTGGTCTCGTGGGTTCCTGTACCAAAGGCCATTCCCGGTTCGAGAACAAGCTCAGTACGTCCGGGATGGTTTGTTTTCGGTTCCCATGCGGGGCGGATGACAAGTCTTTTCCCGATATTAACGGGCTTAAAATATTTTTTCCAATTTTCCGCCCAGTCCTCATAAAGGCACATGGAGGTGTCGACAGTAAAGGAAATTCCGTTTGCCTTATACATTTCCGAAATATAGGCAATGGTCTCGGTAGGATTTTCGGTCTCGTCAAGATAAATATGAATTTTCGCCTTGGAACGGTCTTTTTTCAAAAGGTCCTCATCAATAAGGTCGATGTGAGCAATCTGCTCGACGTTTTCCTCAAGATTTGTATAGTCCTCTATATAAATACCGCCCTTTACGGCCATATTGGCTATATCCCCCGCCATGTCAACAACATCGGGAGAAAGGGTAAAAACAATTTCGGTATAATCAATTTTTTCCATATCAGTATATAAATCCTATCTTTTTCATTACCTTTGAAAGGGTTTTATTGGCGATTTTTTCGGCTTCAACAGCGCCCTCTCTCCATGTTTCCTGAAGAAAATCCTTATTCTTCATAAGGTCATCGAATTTTTCTCTAACCGGACGGAGCTCCTCCACAACAGCCTCTCCCACGGCATTCTTAAAATCGCCGTAACCCTTTCCGGCGAATTCTTCGGTAACGGCTTCAAGGGTTTTTCCGGTTATGGCAGAATAAATACCCATAAGGTTATTTACCCCGTCTTTTCCTTCTCTGAAGGCAACTTCGGACTCGCTGTCGGTGACTGCACGCTTGAATTTTCTCATTATATCCTCGGGTTTATCGAGAATTGCAACCCATGAATTAACATTTTCATCCGATTTGGACATCTTTTTTGTTGGATCCTGGAGAGACATTACCCTTGCACCGACCTTTGGAATAAATCCTTCGGGAATTGTGAAAACTTCACCGTAAATGTTGTTAAATCGTGCGGCAATATCCCGGGTAATTTCAAGATGCTGTTTCTGGTCGGCCCCCACCGGCACAAGGTCGGCCTTGTAAAGCAGAATATCTGCCGCCATGAGGGAGGGATATGTAAAAAGACCGGCATTGACATTGTCGGCGTGTTTGGCCGACTTGTCCTTAAACTGCGTCATTCTTGAAAGCTCTCCGAATTGGGTATAGCAGGAAAGTATCCAAGAAAGCTGACTGTGAGCCGCAACATGGGATTGAATGAAAAGCAAGCTTTTTTCGGGATCGATTCCCACGGCGATAAGAAGGGCATATGTTTCGAGAATCTGTTTTCTGAATGCCGGAGTCTGCTGACGGACGGTAATTGCATGAAGGTCCGCCACGGTATAAATGCAGTCATATTCGTTCTGAAGCATAACCCAGTTTCTCAGCGCACCAAGATAGTTGCCTAAAGTCAACATTCCGCTGGGCTGAATAGCGCTGTATATAGTTTTCTTTTGCTGTTCCATTTCTTTACCTCAATTCATAGAATTCAAAACGTCGGCCAAAATATCTATTCCCTTAATAATTTGTTGGTCGGTAGGGGTTGAAAAATTAAGACGGAAGCTGCTTGTGGAGCCCTTTTCATCGTTAAGGAAGGCAGTTCCGGGAACCTTGTGCTCAACGGCCTTTTTGACAACATCGGTCATGTTAAATTTTTCGGGAAGGGTGGCCCAAATGAAAAGACCTCCCTGAACCTTATTATAGCTTATGTTAGGACATACCTTTTCATCAAGCAATTTCTGCATGAGCTCGGCCTTGTGCTTATAAATTTTTCGTATTTTAACAAGATGGCCTTCAAAATCATATTCGGTCATGAAGATGTTTGCCACCGCCTGGGCCCAAATGTTGGTGTGGACATCCTCGGTTTGTTTGCAGACAGTCATTTTGAGATAATTTCCTTTGGAGCAATGGCATAACCCACCCTCATGCCGGGGGAAAGCACCTTGGAGAAGGAACCGGCATAGACCACTATGCCATCCTCGTCGAAGCTCTTGATGCAGGGAATGTCCTCCCCTTCAAATCTCAGCTCACCGTAGGGATTGTCTTCAATTATAATTGCATCGTGCTTTTTGGCAAGCTCATAAAGAGCCCTTCTCTTTTCAAGGGACATACAGGTTCCGCTGGGGTTTTGGAAATTGGGAATGG
>CABMOR010000160.1 GCA_902388225.1 uncultured Oscillospiraceae bacterium
ACGGGGGCACGGGGGAAAACCTTTTCGGTTGTAATGATTTTAAGGAGCGGGAGGAATTCCCCGACCTTTCCTGTCATAAAATGGTGACAAAAAATTCCCCGCCCGCCTTTATATGGCAGACGGCGGACGATCAAACCGTTCCGGCCGAAAATTCCGTTTGTATGGCCGCCGCTCTAAACGAAGCGGGGGTCCCCTTTGAACTTCATCTTTACAAAAGCGGGGTTCACGGGCTGTCCCTTTGCGACGAAACGACCGAAACGGTGTCGAAGGAATGTGAAAGCTGGAAAGAGCTTTGTGTTGACTTTTTAAAAAGTTTATGAGATAATTACCTGCCGGCAAAAATGCCGGAGGTTTTTAAGACGTGGGGGCGTAAAGGCTTCGACGGGGGCTTGGAACCGAGGTAAGCGAGCAGCGTTGCGGACACGCTTTAAACGCCGTAACCTTAAAATTAAACGACAACGATTCAGTTGCCTACGCTGCTTAATTAAGCAGCCGTCTTTACCCGAAGTACCGCGGTCGGGATAAAGGCGTCGATTAGCGGTGAACGTAAGCCGTCGAGCGCCTCGACGCGGCTTATGAATAAGAGGCTACCGAGTCCTTCGGCCTGTCGTTTGGCAGTCGGACAAGGGAAATTCAGTTAAACGACTGCGCTCGGAGAAAATCTCGGGAAAAGGCTTTCGGACACGGGTTCAATTCCCGTCGCCTCCACCAGAAAAGAACCCACATTTGTCTAAGACAAATGTGGGTTCTTTTCAACTAAATCCGTCCTGTCGGACGGGATAAATCCCGCTTTCGTGGGATGAAATCACTTCGTGATGAAATCCGACTTCGTCGGGAGATAAGGACGGATTTAATTTCATCTGCGAAGCAGATTTCATCGCGCCTTGCGCGATTTCATTGAAAATCGTTAGAATATGTGATATAATATATTAAAAAAGGTGATGGTGATGGCTGAAAACAAATTGGCGGATTTATCTACAAAATTTGCGATTCAAATCTTAAAATTGACCGATAGCATCAAAGGACACTATTCCTTGTCTAATCAACTTGAGCGAAGCGGCACAAGCATCGGCGCAAATATCCGCGAGGCGAAATATGCTCACAGCCGTCCCGATTTTATTGCTAAGTTACAGATTGCATTAAAAGAATGTTATGAGACAGAATATTGGATCGAGATTGCTCAAAAAGCCGGTTTGATTTCCGGTGACGTTGCAAAGACCGTGTTGCACGATTGCGGATCTATTCGCAGAATGCTCATCTCCTCCATCAATACCGCAAAGGAGAACACGAAATGACATACGGCGTAATTGATAGGAAAAACCAAAAATTTTACACTTATTTGAGTAAAGTGTTCCACGGGATCAACAATGCTCAAAAGCAATATAATTGGCTGATTACCGACTGCGAATGCTATCCGAAAAATAAAGAAATTGAAGAATTGTTTGATCAAAAGTATTGCTGGTTATCTGGCGAAGAACTAACCGATATTGTTGTAAAAGAGGATTTTCAATGGATATGGGGTTGCCTTTGCGGCTTCCAAAAAGATATCTCGCTTGAAGAAGTGTTAATGCATTCGTTGCCGTCGTCACAAGACTATAACAGATATTATCAAAACCCGGTATCTCTTCAACACCCGCTTTCCTCAGTCGAAATTGTTCCTTCTGATAGTTCGTGGACTCTAATCATAAGTAAAGATAACACCATAATCGACAGTTACATAAAAATGTATCCAAAGTCCGAAGATTTATCGGCATTCAATCAAAGATAAGATTTACACCTAAACAAGAGCGGTAAAAGGTATACTTTTGCTTACCTTTACCTCGTTTCTGCTCCGTTAGGTTACTCTTTGGCAGGCAGGCACGGAAGTTTGCATACCTTTGGTATTCAAACTTCCGTGTTTTTTCTTTGTGTAAAATATCGGGCGAAAAGGTTTTTACCTTGGTGGAAAACTTTGCAAAACTATGGTATATTATTTATTGCCGGTAAAAATGACAATCCGAATCAAGCATTTATATTTTTTGTCGGATAAAATATCAATTGCAGAAAAGGAGGTATGACGGTGTACGAATGGAACAAGAACATACAGAAAATTGTGGACGAAATCGATGTTTTAATTAAAAACAAAAATGAAGAGTCCATGAGCCTTTACTGTCTTGCAAAAAAACTCGGCTATTCCGAATATTATGTGTCGAGAAAATTCAGCGAAATTTCGGGAATGAAATTCCGTGATTATTTACGCCTGAGGAAGCTGGCCTTTGCTTTAAAGGAGCTTCGCGACACGGATAAAGGCATTTTGGAAATTGCCCTTGATTACGGCTTTTCCTCTCATGAAGCCTTTACCCGTACATTCAAGGACACATACGGCATAACGCCTAAGCAGTATCGGGAAAATCCCGCACCGGTGGTTCTTCGCACCGTCATTAAGCCTTTCGATTGCTATATTCTTGATTTTGGAGGTAGAAACATGACCGCAAAAGGAGATGTAAAAACTTATTTCGTAACCATTCCTGCCCACAAGTTTTTACATATCAAAAATTATGAAAGCGTGGGGTATTGGGATTTTTGGCGCAAGCAGGCCGAAATTCCCGGGCAGGACTGTGAGACAATTTGCGGAATTCTTGACAGCGTTAAGGGAAAGCTTGATGACCTGGGGGGCAGTGAAAATGACAGCGGAAGCGGACAGCTTATGGCTTTCATCAATGAGCCGACGGGAAGAATATGCTCCTGGGGCATACCCCTTGCAGAATGTTACGGTGTGAGACTGCCGGCGGATTATGACGGTGAGATACCCGAGCAAATGCTCATGGCAGATATTCCCGAGGGAGAATATATCGTATTTGAACACGGTCCCTTTGATTTTGAAACCGAGAACAGCGCCGTCGAGGCAAAAATCGAGCAGGCTATGAAGGAATTTGATTATTCCAAATCGGGATACTGCCTTGATACGTCGCCGGGACGAATATTTTACTTTTACCATGACTGCACACGGTACTGGAAATATGTCAGACCGGTTAGGAAGATGTCTGACACCTGACCGAAAAGGATTGCTCTTTTCTGTGATTTTGCCATTCAACTCCCTTGAAAAAACCGAGGAATATGATATAATTTCGGTGAAGGGGAGAAGTAAAATGGATATAACCGTAAGGGAATACCGAAAGGACGACCTTGAGCAAATGAAGAATATATGGAATGAGGTTGTAAAAGAGGGGACGGCCTTTCCTCAGGAGGAACCCCTGGATTTAAAGACGGCAAAAGAATTTTTCGCCGGCCAAAGCTTTTGCGGAGTGGCTCAAGGCAACGGCGGAATATTGGGTCTTTACATTCTTCATCCCAATAATATCGGTCGGTGCGGACACATTGCCAACGCCAGCTATGCCGTGGAGGGTAAAATCCGCGGGCTTCACATTGGCGAAAAGCTGGTGAGGCACAGCGTAACAACCGCCGGAGAGCTGGGCTTTAAAATACTTCAGTTCAACGCCGTGGTGGCGACAAATATCCACGCCCGTCATCTTTACGAGCGGGTGGGCTTTAAACAGCTTGGGGTCATCCCCGGCGGCTTTCGCACCAAAGACGGAAGCCTTG
>CABMOR010000161.1 GCA_902388225.1 uncultured Oscillospiraceae bacterium
ATTCCGTATATAATTTGGGATGAGGGATATTTTATTTTCTACGGCGACTTTAATGTCCAGCAGATACCCTTTTATAAGCTGGCTCATGCCGCCGTGCGAAACCTTGACATCGGCTGGGATTTCGGTACCGACCTTGGGGCGAATTTCGTAAGCTCATACAGCTTTTATCTGCTGGGAAGTCCGTTTTTCTGGCTGACCCTGCCCTTTCCCAACAGCTTTGTGCCGCATCTTATGGGTCCGCTTCTCATACTTAAATTTTCCTGTGCAAGCCTGACGGCATACGCCTTTATAACCAGGTTTGTAAGCAACAAGTATTACGCCGTGCTGGGCGGGTTTATGTATGCCTTTTCGGGCTTTTCGGTTTATAACATTTTCTTTAACCATTTCCACGAGGCCATAATATACTTCCCCCTGATACTTTTGGGTCTGGAGCTTATTATGTCCGAAAACCGCAGGGGCTTTTTCTTCTGCGCCGTCTCCCTTTCGCTCATATCAAACTATTATTTCTTCTTCGGAATGGTCATCTTTACGGTGATTTATTTTGTTGTAAGATGGGCGTCGGGCAGCTGGAATATAAGCTTTAAAAGGGGAGAGGCGGCATATACCTGTTCAAGATTTCTCGGCGTAATAATTGAATCGGTGCTGGGACTTTTGGCCGGTATGGTTATTCTCTATCCGTCGGTTTTGGGTATTTTGCAAAACACCCGCGTCGGCTCCATGCTGACCGGCTGGAACGGCCTTGTTTACGACAAGCCCCAGCTTTATCCCTATATATTTCAGTCCTTTTTCTTCCCCCCCGACATTCCCGCAAGACTGGTTTTCTTCGACGGGTCGGAAAAGAAGTGGGCTTCGGTGGCCGGATGGCTGCCCCTGTTTGGCATGACGGGGGTTATTTCCTGGCTTCAGGTCAAGAAAAAGACCTGGCAGCGGCGACTCATTATAATCTGCATTTTCATCGCCCTTATTCCGCTGTTTAACCAAATGTTCTCGGCCTTTAACTATAACTACTATGCCCGCTGGTTTTATATGCCCATACTTATAATGTCCCTTATGACCGTCATGGCCTTTGAGGACAAGAGCATCGACCTTAATATAGGACTGAGGTGGTCGGCGCTCATAACCGGCGCCATAATTCTGCTTGTGGGATTTATGCCGGCAAAGAAGGACGGGGAAGGAAATATAACCGAATTCGGGGTATACAACAAAAGCTATACCGACCGATTTTGGATATACTGCGGAATTGCCGCGGCCTGCCTTGTGATTGTCTATCTGCTTTTAAGACTTAAAAAGAAGTCGGCCAAAATGTTTACAAGGGCGGCTCTTGTTATGTGCTGTGCGGTGTCGCTTTTGTATTCCTCCTATGCGGTGTTTTTGGGTACGCTTGTCCGGTCAAACGACAAGACCTTTATAATCCCCACCCTTATCGAAAACGACCGACAGCTCACGGTCACAAACGCTCAGGGTCAGCTCGAGCTTGCCACCGACCTTGACGACGCCCGAATCGACATCTACGAGGCAACCCAAAATACCGCCATGTTCCTTGGCATAAGGAGTATTCAGGCCTTCCAGAGCATCGTGCCCGGCTCGGTTATGGATTTTTATAACTACACCGCCTTTTCGAGAACGGTAAATTCCAATCCCGACGCCGATATTTACGCCCTGCGGGGACTGCTTTCGGTCAAGTATGTCATAAACTATACCGACGAGAAAAAACAGTTTTATGACGAGGGCAAATATGTCCAGCCGGGGTACAGGCTCTATTCTCCCACCGGCGAGGCCTCTACCAAGGAGGACACCGAACAGAGCGGCTACTATGTCTATGAAAACAATAATTTCGTGCCCTACGGATTCACCTACGATTATTACATGACAAAGAGCTTTTGCGACGAGGTGGAAAAGGAAAAACGCTCCAACGCCATGATGAAGGCCATTCTGCTTGACAAGGAGCAGATAGAGAAATACGGCGACATTCTGACCGATATTTCCTCGCAAACCGACATAGACGGGTTTAAGGACAGCCTGCATTACGATGAATATACCGAGGACTGTAAAAATCGGGCCGCAAACGCCTGTTCCTCGTTCTCTACCGGAAAGAGCGAATTCACGGCAAAAATAACCCTTGACAGGGACAACCTTGTTTTCTTCAGCGTTCCTTATGAAAAGGGCTGGACGGCCACGGTGGACGGACAGCCGGTTGATGTGGAGAGGGTCAACATGGGCTTTATGGCGGTCAGGGTAGAGGGAGACGGAGCCGAACACACCATCCGCTTTACCTATCAAACCCCCGGTCTTAAGGCCGGCGCGGTAATTTCGGTTATTGCCCTGCTGTGCTTTGGAATTTATATGGTTTTCTTTAAGATAAAAAAGCCTAAAACCCCCGATTTTGCCATAAATACAGCCGACGAGCCCCTTAATGTCATGGATTTTGGCCAAAAAGCCGAAAATTCCTCGCCTGAGGATTCGGAAGGCGAAGCCATAAATCCCGAAGAACAGCCGGTCCCACCCCCCGAAGGAGAAAAAGCATTTGACGCCTTGGAAAATGACCCGCAGAATGACCGGACAGGGACGGCGGAAAGCCTGCCGCAAAAGGGCGAAAATCCAAATGAAAATGTCAGAAAAGACGGTCTTCAAAATCCCGAGAGCCAAAAAGAAAATGCCAAAAATATCTTTATAAAAAAGGACGAAAGGAACGACTGATATGCCTATTCTTTATGTTGTGCTTCCATGCTATAACGAGGAGGCGGTTCTCCCCGAAACCACAAGGCGGCTGACCGAAAAGCTGACATCCATGATAGAAAGCGGAGTGTGTGATAAAAAAAGCCGTATTCTCTATGTGGACGACGGCAGTAAGGACAAGACATGGGAGCTTATCGAGAAATTTCACAATGAAAATCATCTTATAAGCGGGGTCAAGCTCGCCCACAACAGAGGTCACCAAAACGCCCTTCTTGCAGGGCTTATGACCGCCAAGGAGTATTGTGACTGTGCCGCCTCCATGGATGCCGACCTTCAGGACGACATCAATGTTCTGGACGGATTTATGGAGAAATTTTCTCAGGGGTGCGATGTGGTCTACGGCGTCAGAAGCAAGCGCACGACCGACACCGCCTTTAAACGCTCGACGGCTCAGGGATACTATAAATTCATGAAGAAGCTGGGTGTGGATTTGGTTTATAACCATGCCGACTGCCGTCTCATGTCAAAGCGTGCGCTGGAGGCGCTGTCCGATTACAAGGAGGTCAACCTCTTTTTAAGGGGCATAGTTCCCCACATCGGCTTTAAGAGCGATATTGTCTATTTCGAGCGTGCCGAGCGGTTTGCCGGCGAGTCGAAATATCCCCTTAAAAAGATGCTGGCCTTTGCCTTTGACGGCATAACCTCCTTCAGCGTCAAGCCCCTAAAGCTCATAACCTCTCTGGGAATATTCTTCTCGGTTTTAAGCGCCTTAGGCCTTGTGGCCGAGCTTATAGTCTCCCTTTGCGGCGTGACGGTGGCTTCGTGGCTGCTTGCGGTCAGCTTTGTATGGCTGCTTTTGGGGATACAGATTATTTGTCTGGGCATTGT
>CABMOR010000162.1 GCA_902388225.1 uncultured Oscillospiraceae bacterium
GACATATAAATCAACTCCAATTAAAATTCTAATGATAATTTTAACAGAAAAATCGACTTTTTTCAAGTCATAACCGTTGAGTATTTAAAAAAAGTATGATAAAATAACAGAAAAGGTTGAAATGCGGTGAGAAAATGACGCTTAGCGAGCTTAACGAAAAATGTCGGTCCTGTCAAAAATGCGAGCTTGCCAAGACCCGAACCAATGTGGTTTTCGGGGTGGGAAGCGAAAAGGCAAGGGTCATGTTTGTGGGAGAGGGCCCCGGAGAAAACGAGGACCTTAAGGGAGAGCCCTTTGTGGGAAGGGCGGGCAAGCTGCTTGACAAGTTTCTTGCGGCCATCGACCTTGACCGCAGTCGGATTTATATCGCCAACATGGTCAAATGCCGTCCTCCCAAAAACCGCGACCCAAAGCCGGAGGAGCAGGAGGCCTGTATAGGATATCTCAGGGAGCAGGTGCGTATAATCCGCCCGAGGCTCATCGTATGTCTGGGGAGAATATCCGCCCAGCGGCTTATCGACCCGAAGTTTAAGGTGACCTCCGAGCACGGGCAGATAAAAGAAAAAAACGGCGTGAAGATGATGGGAACCTTTCATCCCGCAGCACTTCTGCGAAATCCCAACAACAAACCCGCCGCTTTTGAGGATTTTGTAAAGATAAGAGATATTATTTCCGAGGAGGACTTTGATTAGAAAACCTTGGAGGCAATAGCCGGGAAACCGTAGCAAATAACCGTCACTATGGCGGCGGCTATGAGCACCCCGAGAACCACGGCAAGCATGCTTTTTTTGAAATCTATGTGGAAAAGGTCGGCCGCAAGGGAGCCGGTCCAGGCGCCGGTTCCGGGGAGGGGAATGCCCACAAATAATATAAGCCCCGCAAGCCAGCCGTTTTGAATGTTCTTGCCCTTGTTTTTGGTTCGGTTTTCAAACCACTCGATTATTCTTTTGAGGAATTTGGATTTTTTAAGAAAATCCAAAAATCTGCGTATAAATTTGAGCACGAAGGGAATGGGCAGAAGGTTTCCTAAAATGCAAAGGGGAACCGCCACATACCATTTCATGCCAAGCAGAGCCGCCATGATTATTCCCCCGCGAAGCTCCACCACCGGAAGCATGGAAATGATAAAAATGACCGCTTCATTGGAAAGTCCGAGACTTTGGAAGAATTGAGTGAGTGTTTCAGCCATAAAAATACCTCTTAAAATTTATTTGATTTATACCGGTCGGCAATTATCCCTGTAATTTAATCCGCCCGACAATCATAACATATATATATCTTTTTTGCAACCGGTATTATCCCTTTGAAAGCCCAAACGATCTAAAAAAATTGTGATTTTTTCTTTTAAAATTATTCCTGATTTTAGGGCAGAAAAAACCCTTGACCTTTGGCCAAAGACAGAAAAAAAGAGAAGGAGAGGCTTTATGAAAATTACTGTTCTTGACGGATACACCTGCAATCCCGGCGACCTTAGCTGGGCCCCCTTTGAAAAATTCGGGCAGGTGGAGGCCTTTGACTATACAAAACGGGCCGACGTGGTTGAGAGGTGTAACAACACCGACATTGTCATAAGCAATAAAACCGTTTTTTCAAGAGAGGTGCTCGAGCAGATAAAACGGCCCAAATATATCGGGCTGATTTCCACCGGCTATAATGTGGTTGACGTAAGGGCGGCGGAGGAGCTTGGCATAACCGTAACCTTCGTGCCCACCTACGGCACTGAGGCGGTTGCCCAGCACACCTTTGCCCTCATCCTGGAGCTTGCAAATCACGTCGCCGTTCATTCCGACGCCGTCCACAAGGGCCAGTGGCGGGACTATCGCAAATTCTGCTTTTGGAACACCCCTCTTTTTGAACTCAAGGGCAAGACTCTCGGCATAATCGGTTACGGAAGAATCGGGAAGGAGACGGCGAAAATTGCCGAGGCTTTCGGAATGAAGGTCATTTTCTATTCCCATCGGGATATGGGTGCCCAGCCTCATGAGCAGGTTGAGCTTGACACCCTCTTTTAAGCGACATTGTTTCGCTCCACTGCCCTCTTAACGACCAGACAAAGGGCATAATTAACAGGGAAAATCTCGCAAAAATGAAGCCGACGGCATGGGTCATAAATACGGCCAGAGGACCCTCGGTGGTGGACGGCGACCTTGCCGACGCCCTGAATAACGGGGTTATAGCAGGGGCGGCTCTCGACGTTTGCACAAAGGAGCCCCCCGAGGAGGATAACCCCCTGCTGACTGCCAAAAACTGTATCATAACCCCTCACATCGCCTGGGCGGCCAAGGAGACAAGAGAACGTTTAATCGGCCTTGCGGCCGACAATCTCGAAAGCTATCTTTCGGGAAATCCCATAAACATTGCAAGATAAAACCCAAAACAGGTTTTTTATTATAAACGGAGGTATTTTTTATGAAAGTTCTTATGTTAAACGGAAGTCCCCACCAAAACGGATGCACATTCACCGCCCTGTCGGAATTTGCCGCCGAGCTTGAAGGGCTCGGGGTGGAATCGGAAATTGTTTGGCTCGGAAATGGCGAAATTCGGGACTGTATCGGATGCAAGGCCTGCCGAAAATTAGACTGCAAATGTGTTTTTGACCATGATATTGTAAATGTTATTATAAACAAGGCAAAGGACTGCGACGGATTTGTTTTCGGCTCCCCGGTCTATTACGCCCACGCAAGCGGACGGCTTCTTTCGGTGCTCGACCGGGTGTTCTATTCGGCAAGCGCTGTCTTTGCCCATAAACCGGGTGCCGCAGTGGCCTCGGCCAGACGCGCCGGAACAACCGCCTCCCTCGATGACATAAACAAGTATTTCGGCATCGCTCAAATGCCCACCGTGCCTTCTACCTATTGGAATAACGTCCACGGCAACACCTCCGAGCAGGTCAAAGACGACCTTGAGGGGCTTCAGACCATGCGAAATCTCGCAAGAAACATGGCATGGATGCTTAAATGCTTTGAAGCTGGCAAAAATCAGGGAATCGAACCCCCGAAACCCGAAAGAGATTTTCAGACCAATTTTATAAGATAGCCGTTTAAAAACATAAGAAACAAGAAAGAGGTAAATTGATGAAAAAAGCCGCAGCCCTGTTTTTAGCCCTACTACTTACCGGAACCATGTGCCTTTACACGGTTGCTTTTTCATATGATATGCCGGTGCTTTGCAGCGATAAGACGACCGGCATAAATGACGGCGATTCGGGAACCGACCGGCTTAACGACCCCACCGCCGACACCGGCTTTGACGGCGCAGTCGGCGTCTTTGAGCAGCTACCCGACAGCTCGGGCGCCGTGCCGAATTATAACAGCTATAATTATAAGACGGTTGCCGCAAGGCTGAGCCTTGTCCCGGCAATACTGGGCGGGGCGGCTCTGGCGGGAGCTGCGGTTCTTTTTATACTCTTTTTTGTCATGAGAAAAAGAATATTTATAATTCTCGCCCCGATTTTGCTTTCAGTGGGGCTGGGACTTTTTGCGGTTTCTTACCTTACCGCCCCGTCGAGAACCGCCTTTGCTCAGGACGAGGGCATAAACGCAAGCCTTGAAACAACCGAG
>CABMOR010000163.1 GCA_902388225.1 uncultured Oscillospiraceae bacterium
GTCTTATGAACAGCAAAAAGAACGACACTCCCACCGAACTTGATATCAAAATTACCGAAATAGCATCCTCTTTCCTCGGCAGACAAATGGAAGAATAAAAAAATCGGCGGTTATGAGATAAGCTCAAACCGCCGTCTGTTTTTTGACTTTAATATTATTTAATAGCTTCAAGCAGTGCGTCAACCCTATCAAGCTTTTCCCAAGGAAGGTCGATGTCGGTTCTGCCGAAATGACCGTAGCTTGCTGTCTGACGGTAAATCGGGCGGCGAAGATCAAGAGCCCTGATAATAGCCTCGGGACGCATATCAAACACCTTTTCCACGGCCTCTGCAATCTTTTGATCGCTGTACTTTCCGGTTCCGAAGGTATCCACCATAACCGAAACGGGTTTTGCCACGCCAATTGCATAGGCGAGCTGAAGCTCACACTTGTCGGCAAGACCTGCCGCAACGACATTTTTAGCCGCCCAACGCGCCGCATAGGTTGCCGAACGGTCGACCTTTGTGGGATCCTTTCCTGAAAAGCATCCGCCGCCGTGATGTGCCGCGCCGCCGTATGTGTCGACAATTATCTTTCTTCCGGTAAGCCCGGTGTCTCCGCAAGGACCTCCAACCGTAAATCTGCCGGTTGGATTTATGTATATCTTGGTATTATCGTCCATAAGCTCGGACGGAACAACCGCCTTAATAACAAGGTCGGTCACTGACTTCCTAATTTCATCAAGCGAAACATCCTCGCTGTGCTGGGTAGAGACAACGACCGTGTCCACCCTTACCGGTTTTCCGTCGTCATATTCCACAGTTACCTGAGATTTTCCGTCGGGACGAAGCCACGGCAAGGTTCCGTCCTTACGGACCTCGGCCAAGCGTTTGCAAAGACCGTGGGAAAGCACAAGGGTCAGGGGCATATATTCTTCGGTCTCATTTGTGGCAAAGCCGAACATAATTCCCTGGTCTCCGGCGCCGTGGATATTAAGCTCGTCCTCTTCCCCCTGCTTAAGTTCGAATGACCTGTCAACTCCAAGGGCAATATCGGGAGACTGCTCGTCAATGGCGGTCATAACACCGCAGGTGTGTCCGTCAAACCCCGCATCGGGATTGTCGTAACCGATTTCGTTGACCACCTTGCGGGCAACCGAAGCAATGTCAACATAACACTCGGTAGAAATTTCGCCCATAACAACCAGCGTTCCGGTGGTACAAAAGCACTCACAGGCAACACGGGCGTTTTTATCGTTTTTAATTATTTCGTCCAGCACCGCATCGGAAATCTGGTCACAGACCTTGTCGGGATGCCCCTCGGTTACCGACTCGGATGTAAACAAGTATTTAGACATCTTTATTCCTCTTTTTCCTTTTGTTTTTTATCTTTTTTATCTTTACGGTTGTCAAAAGCAAGACCTACGAGGGCACCGGCCACGGTACCTGCAATTATGCAAATCGGTATGGAGCCAAGGGAAAATCCTGCTATAACGCCGAGAAAAAAACCTGCAACAGACAAAATTACAAAAAAATCGGCTGATTTGGCGATTTCCTGATTTGCAGACTTTTTTTCATCTGGATTTTGGGGAGATTTTTCTTGGCAAAGTTCTTGCTCTTCCGGTTTTTTAATTTCTTGCGACTGATTGTCAAATTCGTTATTATATCCCAAACCGCTTCCCTTCTTTCACGGACTATATTATACCCGATGCTCCGGTCAATTTCAAGTGGTTATTGATATTTTGAAGTATTTATGGTATTATGTAATAAACTATATAAATCTTAAAGTGAAAGGACGTTTTTTATGAATACTTCCCAGCTTTATTCATTATGGCTTGAAAAAGCGGTTGACGACCCCGATCTTGTCGACGAGCTTAAAAGCATAAAGGGCAAAGACGATGAAATTTACGACCGGTTTTACCGCGAACTGGAATTCGGCACAGCCGGACTTCGCGGTGTCATCGGCGCAGGCACCAACCGCATGAATATATACACAGTCAGAAAGGCCACACAAGGTTTGGCTGAATATGTGATTGAAATGGGAGGAGAAAGCGTTGCCATTGCTTATGACAGCCGCATAAAGTCCACCCTTTTTGCACAGGAGGCGGCCAAGGTTCTTGCGGCAAACGGCATAAAGGTGTATATATACAAGGAGCTTATGCCGACCCCAATGCTTTCCTTTGCCGTCAGAGAGCTTAAATGTACCTCCGGTATTGTCATCACGGCAAGCCACAATCCTGCAAAATACAACGGATATAAGGCCTACGGCGCCGACGGAGCTCAGCTCAGTGTGGAAAACAGTGCCAAGGTGCTGTCATATGTTGACAAGGTGGAAATGTTCGGCGGAGCAAAGACAATGAGCTTTGACGAGGCGGTAAGGGACGGTAAAATAGAATATATCGGTGACGAGCTGGTGGAAAAGTATCTTGAGACGGTAAAATCCTGTTCGGTGGAAAAGGTTACCTCCGATCTCAAGGTTATTTACACCCCTCTTAACGGCACCGGAAATAAACCAGTAAGAGAAATTTTAAAGCGTATAGGAATAAGTAATGTATCGGTTGTACCCGAGCAGGAGTTTCCCGACGGATATTTCCCCACTGCGCCCTTTCCAAATCCCGAAATACGCCAAGCCTTTGAATGTGCCATCGAGCTTTCAAAGACGGTCGACGCCGATCTTCTGCTTGCCACCGACCCGGACTGCGATCGGGTTGGAATCGCTGTAAACGACGGTCAGGACTTTACCCTTGTTTCGGGCAATGAGGTTGGCGCCTGCCTGCTTGATTATATACTTTCAAGAAGGGCGGCAAACGGCACCCTGCCTAAGAATCCCGTGGCCGTCAAGACTATTGTATCCACCCCCCTTGCCGATAAAATCGCCGCAAAATACGGATGCAGGTTAATAAGCGTTCTGACCGGCTTTAAATATATCGGGGAACAGGCCGGAATTCTCGAAGCCAAAGGAGAGGAAAACCGATTTGTCTTTGGATTTGAGGAAAGCTACGGTTACCTTGCCGGGGCTTATGTACGTGACAAAGATGCTGTAGTGGCATCCATGCTCATATGCGAAATGGCGGCATATTACAAATCAAAGGGAAAAAATCTCCTTGATGTTATCAAAGATCTTTATGCCGAGCACGGAATGGTCTTTTCCTCTCAAAACAGCTTTACCTTCGAGGGAGCCGCCGGTATGAAAAAGATGCAAAGCATTATGGACAATTTGAGAGCTCTCCCCCCTAAAAAGATAGGTGAAAATTCCGTGATTGCCATAAGTGACTATGAAACATCCGAAAAGCTCGAACTAAAAAGCGGCAAAAAGACGGTTATAGATCTTCCTAAATCCAATGTTCTTTTCTACGATTTGGACGACAACGGTTCCAACCTTATTGTCCGTCCATCGGGTACCGAGCCCAAAATCAAGGTTTACATTACATCGGTCGATCCCGACGAGCAAAAAGCAAAATCCAGAGCCGAGCTTTGGCTTTGGGACATGAAAAAGCGGTTTAACTGATAATGTTTAAAAGAATTCGACGGCTTATAAGCCG
>CABMOR010000164.1 GCA_902388225.1 uncultured Oscillospiraceae bacterium
AAAATAACTATATAAGCCCCGACGACTTTAAGACCTACGACGTCAAAAGGGGATTGAGAAATTCCGACGGCTCGGGAGTGGTGGCCGGTCTGACCCGAATATGCAATGTTCACGGATACTATTTCAGCGACGGCGAGCGGGTTCCCGATAAGGGCAAGCTTACCTACCGCGGAATTGACGTTGCCGACATTATTTCGGGCTGTGCAAATGACGGGCATTTCGGCTTTGAAGAGGTGGCGTGGCTGCTGCTTTTCGGCGAGCTGCCCACCAAGGAAAAGCTTAACGGCTTCAGGGAAATTATCGGGGAATGCCGGGAGCTTCCGGAATATTTTGCCGAGGACATGATTATCAAGGCTCCCTCTCCCAATGTCATGAACAAGCTGGCTCGTTCGGTGCTGGCTCTGTATTCCTACGACGTCACCCCCGACAACACCTCCATAACCAACATAATCCGTCAGTCTATCGAGCTTATTTCGAGACTGCCCACCATAATGGTCTATGCCTATCAGGTCAAGCGCCGCCAGTATGACCACAAGAGCATGTATTTCCACCCAATAGACAAGAGTCAGTCGACGGCCGAATTCATACTTTCGGCCATGCGCTCCGACCGGAAATTCAGCCCCCAGGAGGCGAGGCTTCTCGACACCTGTCTGATTCTTCACGCCGAGCACGGCGGAGGAAACAACTCCTCCTTTGCCTGCCGTGTGCTTTCGAGCTCTGGAACCGACACCTATTCGGCCATTGCCGCCGCCATAGGCTCCCTTAAAGGACCCCGCCACGGCGGAGCAAATATAAAAACCATGGAGATGCTCGGTCACATAAAGGAAAATGTAAGGGATTATAAGGACGATGAGGAAATCGCCGCCTTTTTGACCAAGCTTTTACGCAAGGAGGCGGGGGACAGGAGCGGTCTCGTTTACGGCATGGGACACGCCATTTACACCCTCTCCGACCCGAGAGCCACCATCCTCCGTGACAACGCCGATAAGCTTGCCCACGAAAAGGGCTTCGGTGACGATTTCGACCTGCTTCGTGCCGTCGAGCGTCTGACCCCCGGCGTTTTCCTCAAGGAAAAGGGAGTTGACAAGCCCATGTGCGCCAATGTCGACCTTTATTCCGGCCTTGTATACCGCACCCTGGGCATTTCCGACGATCTTTTCACCCCGCTTTTTGCCGTCGCCCGAATTGCCGGCTGGTCGGCTCATAGGGTGGAGGAATTTATTTCGGGCGGAAAGATTATACGTCCGGCCTACCGAGCGGTTTACGAAAAAGAGAAATACATTCCCTTAGACCAAAGATAAAAGGAGCCTTTTTTATGAAAAGAAAAACGCTTGTGACGGCGTTTTCGGCCTTTCTTCCGGTTGCCGTTGTGCTCAGAATTTTAGAAATGATAAAATGCATCGACCCTGCCAACGGATTTTTCTATTCTGCCTCGTCGGGGGAAAACTTCCTGACCCTGCTTATTTCAAGGGACAATACCGCCGGCAAAGAGGTCTGGCTTTCGGCGGCCGAGGTCATGAACATCAGCCTTGCAGTCATGATGCTTTACGTGGTGCTGGCCTTTGTGCTTTCGGTGCTTTCAAAGGACCGAAAGGAGCTTCACGCCCCGCCCGTAAAAAGCCTGCCCCTTGGAATTTGCTCCATACTGACCGGGGTTGGTCTTTTGGCCGACATATGTATCAAGATAAACACCGATATTGTATATAACATCACCCTCTACGGCAAGGCCGAAAACCAGACGGTAATTTACCTGCTCTGTATTTTCGGCGCACTTGCGGCGGCGGCTGTGTTTTATCAGGGGTACAGATTCATAAAGGGTCAGGGTCCCTCGGCCGGACTTTATGTGCTGACGGTGATTTGGGCGTTGTTCAGGCTGTTTATACGCTACACCCTGGAGTTTAACGGCAAGGCCCTTATTTCGGAAAATATTTTGGATATTTTCGCCCTTTGTGCCATTATGATGACCCTGCTCTATCTTGCCCACGCATATTACAGGGTAAAGCCCCAAAAGACCGGGAATGCCCTTTTCGGATTCGGCCTTTGCGCCGCCTTTTTCGGACTGCTGTCCTCTCTTCCGAGAATTTATTTCTACCTTGCCGGCAATACCGAGCCCTTGAGCCATTCGGCTCCCCCAAGCTTTTTCAACCTCCTTTTCTCGGTGTTTATAATTATCTTCCTTTTCTCCATGTGCTCCAAAAAGACGAAAGAGAGGAGGGCAAAAGGGAGGAATATACTCCCATGCTCGACTGCTCAGACGAGACGGAGGAGACCTTCAAAAGCCACGACGACACAAGAACCTTTAACATTCCCCTTGATGAGTCCGAGGGGGATTTGCAGAATAAGAAGGAGACCTGCGGGGAAGGGGAAGAGCCTGCTTTGGAGGAGAAAGCTCAAGATGAAAATACTGCCTCGGAGAAAGCCCGTGGGGAAAAAACCGCTTTTTCGGAAAATTCCTCCACTCCTCAGGAGACCGGAATTTCGGGCGACGACCCCTTTGTCGGTTTTTCGGTGGACAGTATTATGGCCGAAATTGAGAAAAGAGGAAGTGAAGAGAAATGAAAAGAGTAATGCTTGTGGGCGACTCCATCCGCATGAACTACTGCCCGGTGGTCTACATGAAGCTGAGCGGGCTGTGCGAGGTGGTTTACCCGGAGGAAAACTGCCGCTTTGCAAAATATACCCTCTGCGAATTCGGACACTGGGTTGCAAAATACGGCAATCCCGACATCATCCATTGGAACAACGGCCTTTGGGACGTTTTCCGCTATGACGGGGAACACGTTTTAACCCCTCTCGACCGGTATCTTGAAGATATGAAACGGGTTTATGCCCGCATGAAGGAGACCGGCGCCCGCATAATCTTCGCCACCACGACCCCCACCACTCCCTACGACGTCGACCGCCGGCAGGAGGACATCGTCGAGTATAACAGGGAGATTACCCGGTGGCTTGAGGAAGAAGGCGTGGAGATAAACGACCTATATTCTTTTGTTAAGCCCCATATTTTTGAGTATATTTCCGACGACCATGTACATCTTAATAAATATGGGGTGCATGAGGTTGGAAACCGGGTGGTAGAGGTCATAAAAAAACACCTATAAAGCTAAAAATACTGTGGGAAATGGGAAAAATGCGAAATATGCGTTAATTTTTTAACAAAGGACTTGCAATTTTCCCGCCGGAGTATTAAAATAACACAAGAAAGAAATTTTAGGAGGAATTTAAAATGGTAAAAGTTGCTATTAACGGTTTCGGTCGTATCGGCCGTCTGGCTTTCCGTCAGATGTTCGGAGCAGAGGGATATGAGGTTGTGGCTATCAACGATCTCACCAGCCCCAAAATGCTGGCTCACCTTCTTAAATACGATTCTTCGCAGGGTAAATATGCTCTTGCCGACACCGTAAGCTACAAGGAAAATGAAGGCGCTGCAGGCGGCTCCATCACCGTTGACGGTAAGGAGATCACCATTTACGCAGAGCCCAAGGCCGAGAATCTTCCCTGGGGCGAGCTTGGAGTAGA
>CABMOR010000165.1 GCA_902388225.1 uncultured Oscillospiraceae bacterium
TGGAAATCGTGTATACGGCTACAACCGTATCTGGGGTTCGAATCCCCATTTCTCCGCCAAAGAATAACCGTAATCTTGATACAAGGTTGCGGTTATTTTATTTTTATGATATGATGTAGAAAAAGGAGGAATTGTTATGAAATTTTTACTTTTTGCAATATTCTTTTTTGTAATTCTTATTCCTCTTGTTTTAGGAATTGTTATCCCCATATACAAAGAGCATAGTAAAGTAACCGGTGATGTTATTAACTACGATTCCGCCATGAGAATATTCGTATACAAAATTAATTTGTCAAGCCAAGAGATTATTGACTTACTAAACGCAAAGAATGATATTGACGAATTATCTTGTTCTTTTGATTTTGAAAAGTCTGTAATAAGATTCTTGGAATATGGCTCCCACAGAGATTATTATTTTAAAATTCAAGAATGTAGCGACTTCTCTATTTTGAGATTGGAACAAGTAGCTTTGCTCGGAATGCAAAGTTCTGTTCCATATAAACTAAATCCGTTTATTGTTAGTAAATTACAAGCAGAAATCGTGCCTTTTTCCCAGTATAGTTTTTAGTTTTGCACCCCCCTAAATCCAATTTGCACCCCCTTGACAAGAAAATGCACCCCCTACAATGACTTTGCACCCCCTAACCTCAAAAGGGGGTGCATTTGTATTAAAATTAGGGTTAGTCTTCAAAGAATCCACCGTTTATTTGCGGTGGATTTTTCTTTTATTAAATTATTTAGTTTCCCCCACTATATTGAAAAACATAAAAAGACATGATACAATAAAATACAACATTTTTTGACTCATTTAACACTATACGGCTAATAAACTGGGAGGCAATACATATGTGGTTTATATTCGCCCTTCTGTCGGCAATATTTGCGGCGCTTACCTCTATACTTGCAAAAATCGGCATAGACGGTGTAAATTCCAACCTTGCCACAGCCATAAGAACGGTTGTAACGGTTATAATGTCCTGGGGAATGGTCTTTCTTACAAATGCTCAAGGTGGGCTTCATTCAATAACCAAAAAGAGCTGGCTTTTTTTAATACTGTCGGGGCTTGCCACCGGTATTTCATGGCTGTGTTATTATAAGGCCCTGCAAATCGGTCAGGCTTCAAAGGTTGTTCCGGTAGACAAGCTGAGTGTTGTAATCACACTTATTTTGGCATTTATCTTTTTACACGAGACCTTTACGGTTAAATCCTTGCTGGGATGCATTTTTATTGCTGTCGGCACCCTGCTCATGGTTCTTTAGGGGTGAAAAATGAAATATACCGCCGATTACCGCTCTCCCTTGGGAAAAATTTTGCTTGCCGCCGATGATATGGGGCTTACGGGGCTTTGGTTTTACGGGGCGAAAAATTTTCCAAAAATAATTCCCCCTGTTGGCCGGCAAAATTTCTCGGTATTTTTATGTCAGGCAAAAGAATGGCTGGACATTTATTTTTCCGGCCGCCGACCCGAATTCACTCCTGACCTTCACATGGAAGGGTCTGAATTTCAAAAAGAAGTCTGGAAAATTCTTTTGCAAATTCCATACCGAAAAACCGTAACTTACGGAGAGATTGCAAGCAGTATTGCGTCAAAAAGAACCATTAAAAAAATGTCGGCTCAAGCGGTGGGAGGAGCCGTGGGAAAAAACAAAATTTCCATTATTATTCCTTGCCACCGGGTGGTAGGAGCCAAGGGAAAGTTAACCGGATATTCCGGAGGAATGGATAAAAAAATCAAACTGCTTCAGCTTGAAAGAGCCGACATGCGTTCTCTTTTTGTTTAAATTTAATCGCTAAGCCGGTCTTTAAAAGTTTAAAACTCCGATTTTAATCGGAGTTTTTTTGCAAATGTGTGCCTGCGAGTTAGGCGCGGCAAACTTTTCATCTCCCGGGCTACAGCATATGAATAGAAATATCATAAAAAGGTTGCTCAAAGGCAGGGCAAAAAAGAAAAGGTGCAGCCTTCTTTTAAGGCCGCACCTGTATCTTATCAAAAATACTGCTTCATAAAGTCGCAACAGGTTATTTTGATTTTTACGATTATTCGGCGGTTTCCTCCACGGGAGCTTCCTCCGCAGGAGCCTCTTCCGCAGCAGTTTCTTCCACAGCAGCCTCTTCAACTACTGGCTCTTCCGGTTCGGTCAAAGCCTTGATGGAAAGGCTGATTCTCTTTCTCTCGGTATCAATCTGGGTGATTTTGGCCTCAACCTCCTGACCGACAGTCAGAACATCCTGAGGCTTGCCGATACGGTCGTGGGAAATCTGAGAAATGTGGATAAGTCCGTCGATGCCTTCAATGATATTGGCAAAAGCACCGTAAGCGGTCATGCTTACTATCTTGGCCTTGACCACATCACCCTCGCTATAGTCACGAAGGAAAATGCTCCAGGGGTTGTCCTCTGCCTTTTTATAGCCGAGGGAAACTCTGCGCTTTTCGGGATCGAAGGATTTAACGTATACTTCAATAACGTCGCCTACCGATACTACCTCCGAAGGATTCTTAATGCGTCTCCAAGAAAGCTCGGAAATATGTACCATTCCGTCCACTCCGCCCAGATCAACAAAGGCACCGTAAGAAGTAAGGGACTTAACCTTTCCGGTATAAACCTTACCCTCTTCGATATTGTTCCAGAACTCTGCTTCCTGCTCTTTTCTCTCGTCACGAAGGACCGAGCGAATGGAGCCGACGGCACGGTGGCGCTGACGGTTAACTTCGAGAATACGGAATCTAACGGTCTGATGGAGCAGACCGTCAAGGGATTCACCTCTGGATGCGGTTGCCTGAGAAGCGGGAATAAAGACACGGATGCCCTTGCTCATTACAAGCACTCCGCCCTTAACAGTTTCAACCACCTTACCGCTGAGTATCTCATCGGTACCGGCCGACTCGCAGAAGTTCTCCCAAATTGCGGAAGCGTCATAACGCTTTTTGGAAAGCATTACAGTTCCTTCCTGGTCGTTTGTACGCATGACAATAAGGTCGAGAACATCTCCCACCTTGACCTCGTCCTGAGCCTTTACGTCAGGATCGGCCGAATACTCATCAATGGGTACATAGCCGGCGTGTTTTCTTCCGATGTCAACCTGAATTTCAGTGGGGGTGACGGCAAGAACATAGCCCTTGACGTGCTGGTCGGTGCTCATGTGGCTGAGGGAATACTCGAGAGCTTCCATGTCTGACATTTCGTCAAAAGATTTCTCCGGGGCAGCGACAGGCGTCGATGCAGAGCTTTCCTGAGCCACCTCACTTTCGGGATTGGTAGCAGGTGTTGCCTGCGTTTCCATGGTTTCTGCTGTTGTCATAGCAGTTCCTCCTTGTTATCGACGTTGTCGATGATTTTTGACGCCCTGTTAAGAACGTCTTTTATAATCACAGCCGGAGTTGATGCCCCGGCGGTAATTCCGATTTTTGCAACACTTGTCAAAAGGCTTTCATCCAGCTCGTCGGCGGTTTCGCACAACAGGGT
>CABMOR010000166.1 GCA_902388225.1 uncultured Oscillospiraceae bacterium
TCTTTATGTCTGATATTATTTGCGTAACAAACCGTCTGCTTTGCAAGGAAGACTTTCTTTCTCGCATAGAAAAAATTGCATTAGTACATCCTAAAGCCATAATACTTCGGGAAAAGGATTTGTCAAAACAGGAGTATAAGGAGCTGGCAGTTTCGGTGCTTGAAATATGCCGAAAGCATAACACCCCCTGTATTCTTCACAGCTTTTTCGACGTTGCCTCTGAGCTTGACTGTAAATCTCTTCATTTGCCTTTGCCGATTCTAAAAAGCCTTTCCCAAAAAGACAGGGAAAGGTTCACCGAGCTGGGTGCCTCCTGCCATTCTCTTGAAGATGCGGTTGAAGCCGAAAGGCTTGGATGTACTTACATTACCGCAGGCCACATTTTTGACACCGATTGCAAAAAAGGGGTGGCCGGGAGAGGAATTGATTTTCTAAAAACCGTATGCCGCGGTGTTTCGATTCCCTGCTATGCAATAGGAGGTATAAGTCCGAAAAACATTTTCCAAATCCGGTCTGCGGGAGCAAAAGGAGCCTGCATAATGAGCGGAGGAATGATTTGCGATAATGTCCAAAGTTATTTTAATTCTTTTTGCGGCGACTCGTCTTTCTAAAAAACACGTTTGAAACCGCCTATATCACTTTTCCGAAGAAAAAAGTCCACAGCAAGGTGACAGTCTTGCCGTGGACTTTTTGATACAGTATTGCGGGGAAATCCGATTTGAGCGTGTGATTTTCTGTCAGGCGGCCCAAAGACCGACCTTTATTTTCAGGGCGAGCTTTTATGCTTTATTCGGTAAGGGCGCTTATGGCGTCGGTCATTTGGCTGTCAAGTTTTTTGCCGCCGAAAAAGTCTGCCCACACTTCATAATGCGGGTTTGTCCATTCTTTTCCGCCGAGCTTGCAGGAAACGACAATTCCCTCAACATGAGAAATCGTACTGTGATCGTTTGAAACAATCAGGCCCATATCCGCTTCCCATGTGGAACCGGCTTTAATCGAAAGGTCTGCGCAATTTACCTCTTTTACATAATTGTCCTCTGTAAGACCGGAGGCGCTCCTTAGAAGAATGGGATTTCCCTCGCTGTCCCAAGCCGCAAAGGCCAGCATAATTTCGGTGGCGTCCACATCTTCCCTGTTTATTACATCGGCCATTAATGCATTCCTACCGTCCTCCTGGAGATAAGCTCCGGCATTAATCGCAACCATCTCCTCATCGAGCATATAACCGTAAAATTCGGAAAAGGTCACCGAGTCTTCTTCCTCTTTGGCCTTGTCGGAAGAGGCGGTCTCCACAACCGAGCTGTAACAGGTCATGGACTCTCTTTGCCAAAGCTCCAGGACTTCGTCGCCATACATTTTCTGCCATGCTTCATAGCAGGGATTTTCCCATTTCTTTCCGTTTATGTTTCCCGAAACGGCGATTGCCTCAACATATGCGGCGTCGTAGGAGGCGTCTGACAAAAGCATTCCCATTGTCGCTTCCCCTGTTCCGTTTCCCTCCACCGAGAAATCACCCATGGTCACTTCCATAATGAAATATGTGCTGTTGGGTTGTTGCTCGGTCTTTATAACAAGGGGAACGCCGTATGCGTCCCACATGACGAAGGCAATAACACATTCGGAAACCTCAACATCTTCAAGCAAACGGTTTTTTAAATCTGCCGTCAGACCTTTTTTGCCCTCCGCGTTTGTATACACCCTTCCGTTGACCGCAACAATGTCTTGGAAATTTATGTCTTGTTTTAATTCTTCCACAGCCTGCATTTTTTCGGCAATAACTTCTTGCTCTGTTTTGCCGCAGGAAGCAAGGCTCAAAGCCAAGCAAAAAACAATAAGAACAGCAATAATTTTTTTCATTTTCTCCTCACCTCAAAACAATATACAACCGAAATCGCACATCCGAAAGACCCTCTCGGAGCATTCAAATTTTGACAATATATTCTACCATTTCCTTGCTCTTTTTTCAATATATTTATTTTCCATACCTTTCAAATTCACTCATAACCTTACCGTTCATTTTGTCCCACTGCCCTTCCATACCAAGCACCAACTTAAACTGTGTTCTGCATCTATCCAAATTCTGATTTTCCCGACAGGTCTTAAAGTAGGTGTCCCCCTCAAGATAATCGGTTAAAAATCGCATGCCGCACTCAAGGGTCATAAGCTTTGCGCCTATGGGGAGGGAAAAAGCCTCCTGCTCGGTCATGGACTGTCCGCAGCTTGCAAAAAAACCTTCGGTATAGCTGTCAAAAAGCGGCAGGGAAAAATTAATCCTGGTTAAATCAGGCTCGTCCTCTGCGCCGGTTGTTGCCCCAGAGCGTATGGAATCTCCGAAATCGTATGCTCTGAGTCCGGGCATCACGGTGTCAAGATCGATAACGCATATTGTTTCTCCCGTATTTTTATCAAACATACAGTTATTAAGCTTTGTGTCGTTATGAGTAACTCTCAAAGGAAGCTGTCCTTTTTTCAGCATATCGGTAAGAAGCGACATGTCTCCCGCCCTCTCTTCAATAAAGGCTATTTCCCTTTGAACCCCTTTTGCTCTTTCCCGCCTGTCCGCCTCGACAGCCATTTTAAAAGCTTCATAACGCAGGGGGGTGTTATGGAAATTGGGTATTACCTCGTGAAGGTCCTCTGCCGGAAAATCAGCCAGCAAATTCTGAAATTTGCCGAAGGCATATCCGCAGCTGTAAAAAAGCTTGGGGCTTTCTATTTTGTCAAGACAAACTGCATTTTCTATAAAAACAAAGCTCCGCCAGTTTGCGCCGTTTTTGTCGGTATAATAATTTCGGCCTGTTGTGGTGGGTACAAGGTTTAAGGTTTCTCTTAAAACATCTCCGCCCCGCCGAGATATTTTTTCCTTTAAAAAGTTTGTTACCTTTTCGGTGTTCTCCATCAAGGCATCGGTATCAGAAAAAATGTCGCTGTTTATCTGCTGTAGAATATACCGGAATGTCCTCTCGCCCTTTTTGCACTCCACCTTATATGTGGTATTTATGTGACCGCTTCCGTAAGGCTCACATGAGCAGGGTGTTCCTTGGTAACTGAACATTGATAAGATTTTTTCCATTTTTATCTCCTCAAACTGTCGGTAGATTTACCCTTTAATTATAATTCCTTTTTAAAAGATTGCAAGCTCTTTGCACATTAACCCAAAGAAACAAACAAAAACCGGGGGCGAAATTATACTATTTATTCATTTTCTCGAATATATTTTAGGTGAGAAAAGGTTTTTGCCGAAAAATACGGGAAAATTCAGAAAAAAGTCTTGCTATTTGAATTTTTCTCTGTTATAATGTATCCATATTTTTAAAACAGAATATCTATACGATCCTTGCAGGATAACTGTAAGGGGATAGAGCTTTGGAGAATCCCATTAAATTGGGTGCCGAAGGGGCAAGCAGGAAGCGAAACTCTCAGGCAAAAGGACAAAGAGGCATTTTTGTTGATCTTTTGATT
>CABMOR010000167.1 GCA_902388225.1 uncultured Oscillospiraceae bacterium
AAAAACCTCACCTTTACCTATGACACCAACATACTGGAAAAGGGCGCTTTCGGAGTAAAGGGCGCCAAAAAATAAGGAGTAAAGAAAATGTTTAGCGGAATTACCTTTGAAAATACAATGCTGGCCATGCTGACCGGAATTTTAATAGTTTTTTTGGTTCTGTTTCTGCTCATAATGATAATTTCGGTTTTCGGAAAAGTTTTCAGCCAAAGAACCGCCTCAAAGACCAAACCTTCGGCCGACAAAGATGACGGAAAAAAGAGCCCTTCGGCAGCGGTGAAAGCCCCTGAAGAGGACGGGGACGAGCTTTTGGCGGTTATAACCGCCGCCGCCATGACGGCCCTTTCGGGGGACTCAAAGAAATATGCCCTGCGCTCGGTTCGACCGGTCAAAAACACAGGGATGAGAACAACATGGCAGTCGGCCGGACTTGCGGAAAATATGCGGCCGTTTTGACGGGAGGATTGAAAAATGGAGTTTAGTATGCCCCTTTATGCGGCCTTTACGACCCTTGCGAGTATTTTTTCCACCTTCGGAAATGCTCTCAAACAGCTTTATACCGAATCGGGTATTGGCACAATGATAAGCGATTTCGGCGGCGACGGATGGAAAAACCTTGTTATGCTGGCCGTGGCCTGCCTGCTTATATATCTTGCTATCGGCAGAGGATTTGAGCCCTTGCTGCTGCTTCCGATTGCCTTCGGTATGCTGCTTGCCAACCTGCCCTTTTTCAATGCCGGGGAGGCGTTGGCCGTTCATTATCACGACTTGCCGGGCTTTGTCGAGCTGTTTAAAACCGGAAATGTTACCCTTATGGATTGCCTCTATCTTGGGGTCAAGGCGGGAATTTATCCCCCTCTGATTTTCCTCGGAGTGGGAGCCATGACCGATTTCGGCCCCCTGATTGCCAATCCCAAGAGCCTTATCCTCGGGGCGGCGGCTCAGATAGGTATTTTCGCCGCCTTTATCGGTGCGGCCATGCTGGGATTTAACGCCCTGGAGGCCGGCTCTATCGGCATAATCGGAGGAGCCGACGGCCCCACAGCCATTTATGTTGCTTCCCGTCTGCTTAACGAAAATTCCAGTATCCAGGTCGGAACCATAGCCGTGGCGGCCTATTCCTATATGGCCCTCGTTCCCCTGATTCAGCCGCCCATTATGCGCCTGCTTACCACAAAAAAGGAACGCTCGGTTGTTATGGAACAGCTTCGTCCCGTTTCCAAAAAGGAAAAGATAATCTTTCCTATAATGGTAACCATTGTGGTTTCCCTCATTCTCCCCAGCGCCGCCGTGCTTGTGGGCATGCTGATGCTTGGCAACCTTATGAGAGAATGCGGAGTTGTCGACCGCCTTTCCAAAACCGCTCAAAATGAGCTTATGAATATTATTGTAATCTGCCTGGGTCTTTCGGTGGGCGCCACTACAAACGGCGCAAGCTTCCTTACTCCCGCCACATTAAAGGTAGTGGCTCTCGGTCTTTTCGCCTTTGCTATGGGAACCGCTTTCGGAGTGCTGTTCGGAAAGCTTATGTATATTTTCACCGGCGGAAAGGTCAATCCTCTTATCGGTTCGGCTGGTGTTTCGGCCGTTCCCATGGCCGCCCGCGTTTCCAATAAGGTTGGCCAGGAGGAAAATCCCCAAAACTTCCTGCTTATGCACGCCATGGGTCCGAATGTTGCCGGTGTTATAGGTTCGGCGGTGGCGGCCGGTGTGCTTATGTCCATTTGTCCCACCCTTTAATTTATGAGTGGCTTTGCAAAAAAATCTGCCGAATAAAATAAACAAAAAGAAAAATCCTCCGAATGAAAAATCGGAGGATTTTAATTATCCGTTATATAAATTCATGGCCCTGTCGGTTTCACCCTTGACCATAAGCTTTACTGCCTCGACTCCACGGTCAATGGCGTCGGCAAGCTTTTTTTCTTCCTCGCCCCTGATCCTTCCCAGCACGAAATCGGCAAGATCCGTGTCGGGATGGGGCTTTGGACCGATGGCCACCCGAAGGCGGAGAAAATCGTCGTGACCGGTCAGATATATTATCGATTTTATACCGTTGTGACCGCCGTCCGACCCCTTTTTCCTTATTCTGAGCTTTCCCACATCAAGAGCCACGTCATCGTAGACCACAATCAGACGGTCGGCTGGAATTTTATAAAAATTCATTATGTCTCTGACTGCCTCGCCGGAATTGTTCATAAAGGTTTGGGGCTTGACCAGAAGCACTCTCACCCCGTCGATTTTACCGTCGCCGTAAAGAGCCTTAAACTTAAGCTTTTTAACATCACAGCCGATTTTATCGGCCAGCCGGTCGATAAACATAAATCCCACGTTGTGTCGGGTCAGGTCGTATTTTCCGCCCGGATTTCCCAGCCCCACTATAACATAGGAGGGGGAAAGGGGGGAGGAAAAATCCTTTTTCTTTGATTTAAAAAACATATCAGTCGTTGAACATGGTGCCAAGCGGCTTGTCCTCGTAAATTCGCTCGATAGCCTCGGCAAAGGTGGGAGCCACGGGCAGGGTGACGATTTTGTCAATCTTCTTATCCTCGGTCAGAGGAATGGTGTCAAGCAGAACGACCTCCTTGATGGGGCTTTCCTGAATGCGCTCGATTGCGGGACCGGAAAGCACACCGTGGGTGGCGCAGGCATAAACCTCTTTTGCGCCGCCGATTTCCCGAACTGCCTTTGCGGCGTTGCAGAGGGTTCCTGCCGTGTCGATCATGTCGTCCACGAGAATGACGTTTTTGTCCTTTACGTCGCCGATTATGTTCATGACCTCGCAGACATTGGCACGCTGACGGCGCTTGTCCACAATGGCGATGGGAGCGTCAAGACGGCGGGAGAAGTTTCTCGCTCTCGTAACCGAGCCGAAATCGGGGGATACAACCACTATGTCCTCGGGCTTTGTACCGAATTTATCCACAAAATAGGGGGCAAGAAGGGGAACGCCAAGCAGATGGTCCACGGGAATGTTGAAAAATCCCTGAATCTGGGCGGCGTGAAGATCCATGGTGAGCAGCCGGTCGGCACCGGCGGCGGTTATAAGGTCGGCACAGAGCTTGGCCGAAATGGGATCGTGCGCCTTGGCCTTTCTGTCCTGACGGGCATAGCCGAAGTAGGGCATAACCGCAGTAATTCTTGCGGCCGAGGCACGCTTCATGGCGTCAATCATAATGAGCATTTCCATCAGATTGTCGTTTACCGGAGCACAGGTCGACTGGACAATAAAAACATCCGAGCCGCGCACCGTCTCGTTGATGGAAACCGAAATTTCTCCGTCGCTGAAGGTGCGGACATCGGAATTTGAAAGCCTCAGTCCCAGAGAATCGGCAATGCTTTTGGCAACCGGTCGGTTGGAATTTGCCGAAAAAATCTTGATGTCTTTTCCGTGAAAGTTCATTTTTTCTCCCCCTAAA
>CABMOR010000168.1 GCA_902388225.1 uncultured Oscillospiraceae bacterium
GATACCTTGTACTGCTTTCCGCCGGTTTGGATGATTGCGTACATTAAAAAAACTCCAATACAATAGACTCGCTGTCAGAAGGGGCGGAATAAATTCACTTCAGGTGATTTTTGCACAACAAAAACCACCGCCCGTAACAAGCGGCTCTGTTAGTGTAACACAAAAGACGGCTTTTGTCAAGAAAAAACTTACTTTCAGGATTTTTGACCCTTTTTCATTGACTTGAAGTGGAAAATGTCTTATTATATGGAGGAATTTAAGACCTTTTTGGAGGGATAATCATGTATATTTATGAGACTCACTGTCACACAAATGAGTCCAGTGCCTGTGCCGTCAACTCCGGTCCGGAGATGGCGAGGGCTTATAAAGCCGGCGGATATGCCGGAATAATGGTAACCAATCATTTTTATAGAGGAAACAACTGTATTGACCCGAATCTTCCTTGGGAACAGTGGGTAAGGGCCTACTGCGCAGGATACCGTGCCGCCAAGGAAGAGGGCGACAGGATAGGGCTTTCGGTCTTTTTCGGCTGGGAATCCAATTTCCGTGCCACCGAGTTTCTTGTTTACGGTCTTGATGAAAAGTGGCTCATCAACCACCCCGAAATAAAGACCGATTCGGTGGAGGAACAGTATAAAATCGTAAAAAATGCAGGGGGAATGGTGGTCCACGCCCATCCTTTCAGAATAGTAAAGGGCATCGTGGAGGAGGTTCGCCTTTATCCTCAGTTTGTGGATGCGGTGGAAAGCCGAAATGCTTCTCATTCAAATCCCAACTGTCACAAACCCCAAAGCATACCTCAGTTTGACATAGACGCGGCGGAATATGCCGAAAAATACAATTTGCCGCAAACGGCCGGAAGCGACAACCATGATACAAATATGCTGGACGGGGGAATCGGGGTGGAAAAGCCCTTTGAAACGGTCTTTGATTATATGGACACCCTGATGAATCGACAACCCTATGTGCTTCTTGACGGAAGCGAAAACAGATATCCGCAGAATTTTTGAGATTATGAAGGCCGCCGACGGCCTTTTTCGGGAGGAATAATTATATCTACCAAAAGAATACTCGGAAATATACTTCTTGCCCTTGCGGCGCTTATTTGGGGAACTTCCTTCGTTGCCCAGAGCGAAAGTGTGGGGCTTGTGGAACCCTTTACATTTAACGGAGCGAGAATGCTCATTGGGTCGGTTTGCATACTGCCGGTGGCATTGATATCGTCCCGTCAGCCAAAGAACGCTCCGGACGGACCGGCGGGAAACCGAAAGCCCAACAAGGCCGTGCTTATAGGCGGCCTTATATGCGGGGCGGTGATATTCGTGGCCGCAAACTTACAGCAGTTTGGCATCGAAAACGGCACCACGGCCGGAAAATCGGGATTTATCACGGCTCTTTATGTGGTTATGGTACCCATAGTCAGTATTTTTCTCAAGAAAAAGCCTCCGGCAACTATTTGGATTGGAATAGTTCTTGCCGTGCTTGGACTTTATCTTCTTTGCGTCAAAACGGGCGAGGGGGGCTCGGCAATATGTATAGGCGATGCGATCACCCTTCTGTGCGCCATGGCCTTTACCGGACATATACTTGTCATTGATCATTTTTCACCCATGGTAAACGGGGTGTGGCTGTCCTGTATACAGTTCTTTGTGGGAGGATTGCTTTCGGTTATGTGTATGTTCATTTTTGAACAGCCGTCCTTTGAAAGCATACTCTCGGCCGCTCTGCCCATTCTGTATTCGGGCGTAATGAGCAGCGGCGTGGCATATACCCTGCAAATCGTGGGGCAAAAATACACCGACCCTACCGTTGCCTCTCTGATTATGTGCATGGAATCGGTTTTTGCGGTTCTTTCGGGTTGGATTATTTTAGGAGATGCGCTTGGAGCAAGGGAAATTCTCGGCTGTGTCCTTATGTTTGCGGCCATCTTGCTTTCTCAGATTCCTGCCGATAAATTCCTCATAAAAAAATCTAAAAACCGATTGCTTTAGCAGGAAAAATGGTGTATAATAAATCGGAAAGGTAAAAGGAGTGAATTAAATGAAAAAAATAATTGCGGTTATTCTTTCTTTAGCATTTGTGCTGGCGTTTTCGGCCTGTAAAAAAACCGAAGGTGGCTCGGGTGATGCTTCAACCGCAGGTCAGGGCGAATCGGTCGCCTCGACCGATGCCTCGACAGGGTTGGCAATCGATTCCAAGACCCAGGAATATATCGATAACTTTGAAAACAGCACTATTGAAAACCCGGCCGAGACCATTGAAATTGCCGGTCAAAAGGTGACTGCCGCTCCCCAAGAGGATGTTACGGTTCCCCTGACCGTGACCGAAAATTCCCGTATCGGAGCTCTCGACCTGACGGTGTCCTACGATACCGACAAGCTGGAGTATTCCGGATTTTCTTCTTCGGGCAATTCGCTTGCCACCGATAACGAGGTCGAGCCCGGAACGGTCAGAATAGCAGTGCTTAACGCAAACGGCTTTGCCGAAAGTGAGCTTGGCAAGCTTAAATTCAAGACCAAGTCCGGCGCTTCGGGAGAAACCAAGGTGGTTCTTTCCTGCAACGTCTGTACCGACGCCGAAACTCATGAGGAGCTTCATCCCACCTTCTCCGATGCTGTTATAACCATCGGTTGAGTGTAATTGAAATTATATATTTAAAGAGGGATTTAAAATGAAAACAAAAGCAGTAAGAATTTACGGTGAAAATGATCTGCGCCTCGAGGAGTTTGAGCTCCCCGAAATGCAGGAAGACGAGATACTGCTCAAGGTAGTGTCCGACAGCATTTGCATGTCCACCTACAAGGCGGCCATACAGGGCGCGAAACATAAACGCGTACCTAACGATGTGGCCCAAAACCCCACCATCGTGGGACACGAGTTCTGCGGGGAGATTGTCAAGGTGGGAAGTAAATGGGCGGCCGATTTCAAGGAGGGGCAGAGGGTTTCCATCCAGCCGGCTCTTAACGACCCCGAGGACATTTATGCCGCTCCCGGTTATTCCTTCAAATATATCGGCGGCGATGCAACATATGTTATAGTTCCAAACAAGGTTATGGAGCTTGGCTGTCTGCTCAATTACACAGGAGACGCCTTTTTCTACGGTTCCCTTTCCGAGCCCATGGCATGCATTGCCGGCGGTTTCCATACCTCTTGGCATAATGTTCCCGGCCATCATTATGCCCATAAAATGGACATTGTTCAAAACGGAAAGATGGCCATTCTGGCCGGTGCCGGACCCATGGGTCTTGGCGCAATCGACTATGCCATTCACAGAGATATTCATCCTTCCCTTTTGGTGGTCACCGATGTTGACGACGCAAGGCTTGCCCGTGCCGCTTCGATCTACACCCCCGAGGAGGCAAAAAAATTCGGGGTCGAGCTTCACTA
>CABMOR010000169.1 GCA_902388225.1 uncultured Oscillospiraceae bacterium
ATAGGAAAATCCGTAGACGGCAAATTTAGGGTCTTGTTATAATCCTGAGACATTTTTATTGGTTCCCCTTTTAAAGTTTTTTTACATCTTTTTTCTGAAAAATCCGGTTTTTACCTGACCGTCATCCTCATCATCGTTATCTTTGGAAATGTCGTAGTCGTCGCCGAATTTAAGATTTTTGAATTTCTCGTTTTCGGGCTTGACACCGCCTATTTTAAAACCGTCGGTAATACTGTCCTCTGCCTTTTCCGGCTCCTCCCGGTTTTCAACCTTGAAGTCCTCGGCCTCTTCAGGCTTTTTCTCCTCTTTTGCCTCGCTTTGGGGAAGGGAATTTTCCTGACGGTTTTCAGCAGTCGGATTTTGCTCAAAAACAGGTTTTACAGGCTTGTCGGAAGACTCAATGTTTTCGTCGCCTTTGGGCTGAACAAATCTGCCTTCCTTGATAATTTCAAACTGCTCCTTATAAAGCTGAAGAATTGCACTTCGAAATTCCAAGGCCTTTTTCTTCATCATTTCATAGTTTTCGGTTTCCTTGCGGCTTCCCTCAATCGCCTCGGTCACTATGTTTTCAGCCTTTGCCTTGGCCTCGATCAGCACGGCAGATGCTTTTTTCTTGGTTTCATCAACCAAGGCTTCGGCCGAGGTGCGGGCTTCGGAAATAATCCTGTCCGCTTCGCTTTTTGCGTCATCCAAAATTGTTTTGGCCTTGGCATTTGCCTCCGAAACAGAACCCTCAACCGACTGCTTTGCCTCTCTGACAATGGCATCGGCCGAGCGCTGTGCCGTAACAAGGGCTGCGCGAATGTTGTCCTCGTCCTCCCGGTATTCCTGAACCTTAGAGGCGAGAATTTCCATCTTTTTGACGAGAGTTTTGTTTTCCCCTTCAAGCCTTTCTACCGAATCGGCAACCTTTTCAAGATAATCGTCGATCTCGTCGACCTTATATCCTCTTGCGGCCCGTGAAAAAGTGGACTCTCTAATATCTTTGGCAGTAATCATATACTTTTCCTCCCAAAAAATCAATAAAGACCGTTGCTTTCAAGCTCATCAATGAGCATGTCTCCCATAATGTCAACATTATATGGAGTAATTATAAAGGTGCTGTTTGCCACACGTTTAAGCGTGCCATGGTTGGCATATGCAACACCGCTGAGAAAATCTACAAGTCTTCTGGCAATCTCCTTGGGAGTGGACTCAAGATTGAGAACAACTGTACGCTTGTTGTTAAGGTGATCACCGATAGCAGGAGCCTCGGAGAACTCCTCGGGTTTAACAAGCACAACCTGAAGCTGGGTGGTTGCATGAATATTAACCACCTTGTTGTTTTTGGAAGAAGAACGGCTGTCCGAATGTTCGGAATAATCGCTTGCGAAATCCGACTCGTTTACAGTTTCCTCATAATCATCCTCGTACTCGTAATCGTCGTCTCCTGGAGCGTTCATAACTTCTCTGATTTTGTCAACAAAACCCATAACCTATTCCTCCGTTTATAAAAAATTATTTGTATATTCTGTTACCGAACAACGCCGAACCTATGCGAACGATATTGGCCCCTTCGGTTATCGCCTCAAAATAATCGCCCGACATTCCCATTGAAAGGTACATAATATCTTTATTATGTATGTTTTTGTCTCTAATGTCAACAAACAGTTTGTAAATTGTCGAAAAATATCTTCTTGCGTCGTCAGGATGTTCGCAAACCGGCGGTATGGTCATAAGGCCTTCTACCCTTATTCCCTCAAGCTGTAAAATCTTTTCTACAGTTTGCTCGGCCTCACTTGGAGAAACTCCCGTTTTCGACAGCTCCTCTCCCACATTTACCTCGACAAGTATAGGCATAACAATGCCGGCATCAATACATTTTTTGGATATCTCCTCGGCAAGATGAAGACTTCCAACCGACTCAATCATGGAAACATTAGGTATAAGCTGATTTATTTTATTGGTTTGAAGATGGCCGATAAAATGGGTGTGCTCCCTATCGGTATTCAGCAAATCCTTTTTTGAAAGAAGCTCCTGAACACGGTTTTCTCCTATGAGCTCTATTCCCTGTGAAAGGGCATAGTTTATAAGCTCGGGAGCGACAGTCTTGGTGGCGGCGAGGAGCTTTATATCCTCGGCTTTTCGGCCGGAAATTCTTGCCGCCTCTGCAATCCGTTCTTTTATGTATTTAAAATTTTGGTCAAAATCCGACTTTTTTCTCCCAAAAAGCTCGGCATCCCGGCAGGTTTGTTCCATTTTTTCACTTCCTTTATTTTACCGTTTTTCCGTCGTAAAGGTCGCTGCCTCCGAGGATAACCTCGTCATACAACCGAATTCCGGATGAACTTTCTGCGTCATTTTTACATATAACATTTGTCGAATCGGAATAGATAATTTCAATGGGCTTAAAAACCGCATTTATACCCGAAAGAACATATACTCCGGTAACTCCGTCCGAAACCCTAACGGAACCCGAAGAAATTTTCAGTCCGTTGTAGCTGCCAACACAAATTTCCACCGTTTCACAGCGTATACCCATCAGTTCAAAATCCATACGGTCGCATCTCAAAGCAACCATACTTTTGTCGGAAGAATAATCCTGATTAACCGCCGCCACAACGCAAGGAAGGCGGTCGGAGGTAACACCGGGCAGAAAGACCGAAATTTGATTGCCAACCGTAAGCCTCTTGGCTGCGTCGGTGTCAATATTTGCGGCAATATACCACTCGTTTCCCACAATAACCTTGCCTACTGCCAAAGACTCTTCGGCAGAAAAAGCAAGTTCTTCATTAAGCCTGTCCACCGTCAGCGACCCGACATCGCCGCTCGAAAGACGGCCTTCATATCCGTCGGCTTTGTTGACAAAATATCCGGCGTTTTTACAGGTAATTGCCGTGGGAGAGCCGATTAACGACTCCAAAGACTGCTTTTCATATGTCAAGGCCGAAATGTTATCGTCAAATCCCGAAGACCGGCCGACGGCAATCTGCTTTTTTTCCATGTTTTCCAGCAGTTCCTCAGCCAAATCGCCGTATCCCCTAAGATTTCCCGTGTCGGTCAAAAAAAGCATATCGTTTATGTTTTTTTGGATTTTTGAATCTATAAACTCGGCGCCGGCGTTTATCTGACGGTTGTTGCTGTTGAGGGATTCCAGCCGCTCAAGAATCTTGTCAATTTCGTCAATTCGGCTTTTGGCGCCGGCCTGCTCCTCGGTGGAAAAAATTTCGGCCACGGTGCTATCGGCCTGAACCTTGCTTCCGCTCTGCTGACAGTATCCCACAACTCCGGTTTCGCTTTGGGAATAAATTACCTCCTCGTCACGGATTATGTACCCGTCGGCCGTTATTTTATCGTCAAATTCAAAGGAAAGAGCAAACTCGGTGGTGATATTTTTGCTTAA
>CABMOR010000170.1 GCA_902388225.1 uncultured Oscillospiraceae bacterium
AATCGCTGTGGCGGCGGTCCTTTCCCTCATATTGTGGCTGAAAAAAATTCGCAGTACCAAAAACTTTGTGCTCATAGGAGCCCTGGCAGTTCTTCTTTCTCTTGCCATACTGTTCACAAATTTCTCTTCAGCAAGGGATTATTATTCTCCCGTTTCAAAAACCGATACCGTGGGCTCTGTCACCCTGACCATACGCTGTGACACAATTTTGGGGAAATCGGACAACAGCCGCATCCCAAAGGACGGCATAATTCTCCCCCAAACCGAGATTGCCCTTTGTGAGGGCGAAACGGTTTTTGATATTTTGACCGACGCCGCAAAGACCTATGGAATTCAGGTTGAAAACAGCGGTGTAAACGGAGACAGCAAAAGTCTTGCCTATATAAAAGGAATAAATTATATTTACGAATTTGAAGCGGGACAGCTTTCGGGCTGGGTATACCGTGTAAACGGGCAAATCCCGTCGGTTGGGTGCGGAGAATATGTGCTCTCGCCGCAAGACAGCATCGAGTGGCTGTATACCTGCGATTTGGGAAATGATCTTGACCGAAAGGAATGAGAATAATGCGGGATTTTGAAAACCTCAATCCCTTTTGCAGTTGTCTTTTTCTGCTTTCTGCCGTGCTTCTCACGGCGCTTTTTCCCCATCCCGTCCTTGTGGCTCTTTCCCTTGTGGGTTCGGTCGCTCTTTTTGTCTTTACAAAAGGGGCCGAAGGTATGAAAACCCATATTTGCTTTTTTATTCTTTTTATTGTCATGGCGGCAATCAATCCCCTTTTTAACCACAACGGCCTAACCGTGCTCTTTGTGCTTAATGACAATCCCGTCACCCTTGAAGCTCTTCTTTTCGGTCTGAATTCCTCGTCCATGATTGTTTCGGCTCTCTACTGGTTTGCCTCCTTTTCTGAAATAATGACCTCCGACCGCCTGCTTTACCTCCTTTCCGGCCTTTCACCAAAAGCCTCACTTATAATTTCCATGGCTCTGAGATATGTTCCGCTTTTTTTAAGAAAGAAAAAGGAAATATCCCAGGCAGGAAAGGGCATGGGTATTTTTAAAGACGACAATCTCCCCGACAGGATAAAGGGGCATATGGGAGTTTTTTCGGCTCTTGTAACCTTCGGGCTGGAAAACGGCATAATAACGGCCGACAGCATGGATGCCAGAGGATACTATATCGGAAAAAGAAGCCGGTTTTCCAATTTTTCTTTCAGACGGGGAGACCTTGTTTTTTCGGTACTTGCCCTATTTCTTGTTTACATAACACTTGTGGGAGGGTTTTTGGGAAAATTCTCTTTTGATTTTTATCCGTCGGTCCTTGGGCAAAATCCGGGAGAACCCCTTCTTTTTTTGTCGGCCTTTGGAACATTCGTACTTTTACCGGTATTATTAAACATAAAGGAGGAGCTCAAATGGCGAAAATTAAGGCGGAAAATTTAAGTTTTACCTATAAGGGATTTGACGCCCCCGCCATATCAGGACTCGACTTTTCGGTAGAAAGCGGAGAAATTGTCACCCTTCTCGGCCCTACCGGAAGCGGCAAGACAACCCTCCTTCGCTGTCTTAAACCTCAGCTCACACCGGCCGGAAATTTAGAAGGAAAAATACTTTTAGACGGTGAGGACATAAGGCTTTGCGACCCTAAAAAAACGGCGGCAAAAATCGGATTTGTCGGGCAGCATCCCGAAGAACAGATCGTGACCGACCGGGTTTGGCACGAGCTTGCATTTGGGGCAGAAAATCTCGGTCTCGACCCAAACGAGATTCGCCGTTCGGTGGCCGAAACGGCCTGCTTTTTCGGTATTGAGAGCTGGTATGACAAGGCCACATACGAGCTTTCGGGCGGCCAAAAACAGCTGTTAAACCTCGCCTCTGTCTCGGTTATGCGACCGGATATTCTGCTTCTGGACGAGCCGGCGGCATGGCTTGATCCGGTGGCGGCGTCGGAATTTTTTTCTGTGCTTTTCCGTATCAATCGGGAGATGGGAACCACCGTCATAATTTCCGAGCACCGTTCTGAGGAGGTTTTCTCGGCTTCCGACAGGATTCTTGCCCTTAAAGACCGAAAAAAGCTGACCTTTCTCCCCCCGAAAAAAGCAGCCGTGGAAATTTCTCCCCACCCCTTTCTTTTTGAAGCCCTTCCCGCGGCGGCAAGGCTCGCCCTCCGCCTTTATGCCTGCGACTCCATCCCCTTGAGCGTAAGGGAGGGTAAATGCTTTATTTTAGACCGCTTATCCTCCTCTCCTGAGCAATATCAAAAAAAACAGAAACCCATTGAAAGTTCCGATTATAATAAAACGGCGCTTGAGCTTAAAGATGTTTTTTTCAGATATGAAAGAAACGGCAAAGATATCCTTGACGGTTTTTGCCTCAAGGTTTTCGAGGGAGAAATAATGTGTATTCTCGGAGGAAACGGTTCGGGAAAAACCACCGCTCTTTTGGCGGCTTCGGGAATAAAGAAACCCTATTCCGGAAGCATAAAGGTGTTGGGAAAAAATATAAAAAGTTATTCAGGCGGACAGCTTTACCGGGGTACCCTCACCCTTCTTCCTCAGGATGTTAAAACCGTCTTTTTAAAGGACAGCGTCAGGGAAGAGCTTATGGGCATAAACCCGAAAGAGTATGGATTTTCGGTCGATTTTGACCCACTGCTTGACCGCCATCCCTATGACCTTTCAGGGGGACAGCAACAGCTTATTGCTCTTCTGAAGGCCCTGAAAACCCGACCGAAAATTCTTCTTCTCGACGAGCCTACAAAGGGGCTGGATGCCTATTCAAAAAAGCGACTTTCGGAAATATTAAAGGCGCTTAAGGAGAAGGGTATGACGGTTGTATGCGTTACCCACGACACCGAATTTGCCGCTCAGACGGCCGACCGCTGTGCCATGGTATTCAAGGGGCAAACCGTCTGCACACAGCCCATGAAGGAATTTTTCGGCAGGGGGAATTTTTATACCACCCCCTTTGTGCGAATGACAAAGGGACTTGCTGTTCCGGCGGTCACCCTTGAAGATGCGGTAGAGTTGTGCAAAAACGGGGGCGAAAATAAAACATGATTGTAATAAAAAACAGTAATGTCAGAAAAATTTTGGGATTTACCCTTCCTCTTTTGCTTATTCCGGCATTTGTTGCGGCCGGAACGCTCCTGCCTGACGCAAACAAATATCCTATCATCATTCTTTGCATAACCCTGCTTTCACTGATAACATTTTTAACCGGATTCGAGCAAAAAAAGACCGGTTCCCGCCGTCTCATAATTGTAGCGGTCATGACCGCACTTTCGGTCATCGGCAGATTCATACCGTTTTTTAAACCCATAACCGCCCTTTCGGTCATAACCGCCATGTATTTCGGAAAAGAGGCCG
>CABMOR010000171.1 GCA_902388225.1 uncultured Oscillospiraceae bacterium
GCTTTGCCGGAGAAATCGGCACACAGATTTATCCCGCAGTTATGAGCGTCGGTTACATATGCGGTGCAAGAATTTCATCCTATATGTTTGCCGGCGGTATTTTAAGCTGGCTTGTTATCATTCCCCTTATAGTTCTTTTCGGTGCGGATATTACCCTTTATCCCGGAACCCAGGCCATTGGTGAAATTTTTGCACAGGGCGGCGCAAGCGCCATTTGGAGCACCTACATAAGATATATCGGCGCTGGCGCGCTGGCGGCGGAATTATCAGTCTCATAAAATCCCTGCCTCTTATTATCAAAACCTTCGGCGGTGCCGTTAAAGGTATTTCGGACAACAACGACCATTCAAAGAAACGTACCGAAAAAAATCTGTCCATGAAATTCGTTATCATCGCCATTGCCGTTTTGACCCTGGTTGTATGGCTCCTCCCCGCCATCCCGGTCAGCCTTATAGGGGCGCTCATTATTGTTGTCTTCGGCTTCTTTTTTGCCACCGTCTCCTCCCGTATGGTCGGACTGGTCGGCAGCAGCAACAACCCTGTTTCGGGTATGGCCATTGCCACCCTTTTGATTGCCACGCTTATTTTGAAGGTCACCGGAGCGACCGGTGTTTCGGGTATGTGCAGCGCCATTGCAATCGGCTCGATTATCTGCATCATTTCGGCCATCGCCGGCGACACCTCCCAAGACCTTAAAACCGGATTCCTCCTTGGCGCAACCCCAAAGAAACAGCAGATTGGCGAAATAATCGGAGTTATCGCGTCGGCTCTTGCAATCGGCGGAACCCTTTATCTTCTTGACAGGGCGTGGGGATTCGGTACCGACGAGCTTGCGGCCCCCCAGGCAACCTTAATGAAGCTTATCACAGAAGGCGTTATGGAAGGAAATCTTCCCTGGGCGCTTGTGTTTATCGGTGTGTTTATCGCTGTCTTCGTCGAGATTGTGGGCATTCCGGTACTTCCCTTTGCCATCGGAGTTTACCTCCCCGTCCAGCTTAACGCCTGCATTATGGTCGGCGGACTTGTCCGTCTTGCTCTCGACAAGCTCAAGCGGGAAAAGAAGGAAAAGGACGCCATTGTCAACGACGGAGTTCTTTTCTGCTCGGGCATGATAGCCGGTGAAGGTCTTGTGGGAATACTGCTGGCGCTTTTGGCAGTATTCGGTATCGACTCGGCCATCGACCTTTCCTCTAAGCTTGCCATTCCTGCGGCAGTTTCAAACATCGGCGGGCTGGTTTTGTTCGCAGTAATCATCCTTACGCTGTTAAAATTCTCCCTTTGGAAGAAGAGAAATTAAGTTATGCGGAAAAAAAATACCGAAAATTATCTGGATTTCAAACCCCGCCGCAACGAAAAATTCAACTGGTCGGCCCAAGACCAAAAGGTAACTCTGGAAATTGAAAACAAGGGTTTTTTAAACAGAGTATTTCAAAAGCTTTTGAAAAAGCCCAAAATCAGCTATATTCACCTGGATGAAATGGGAAGCTTTATCTGGCCGCTGATTGACGGGGAAAAAACCGTTTCGGAAATCGGCAAAGCCGTGGAGCAACGCTTTGGAGACAAGGCTAGTCCCCTATACGAGCGGCTGGTCAAGTATTTTCAGATTTTAGAAAGCTATAATTTTATATTCCTGGAGAAATAATCTACAAAGGCTTAAAAAGTCAAAACCCTCGAAGGCCCGGTGCTTTCGAGGGTTTTTTGATTTATTCCTTAATGTCGGTTTCTTTCTGCTGATTTTGCCGTTCCTTCAGGACGTTTATTTCCTTTCTCTTGTGCCGTCTTACCCGGTTTATATGCCTTTCAAAATCTCCGTTGGAAATAAGCTCGGCCAAAACAAACTGTATATATGTTGGAACCGTGCAGGAATAGAAGCCCAGCTTTTGTTCAAAATCCGAAACAAGGGATTTGGGAAGTACCATATATCCCACACGAAGGCCCGGAGATATTGTTTTTGAAAATGTATTCATATATATGACATTATCCCTTTTGGCGGTCGAAAAGAGCGTCTCTTCCGGCTTTTTTGAAACCGAAAATTCCGACTCAAAATCGTCCTCCACAATGTAACGGCTGTTTTTTTCCGCCCAAAGGAGATATTCATGTCTTTTAGAGGCCGATGCCGACACGCCGCTTGGAAAGCTTCGGTAGGGAGAAACGTGAAGAATGTTTGCGTCGCTTGCCCAAAGGACCGAGCTTTCAATTCCGTCGGTTCCCAAGGCCAAAGGTTCATATGCAACATCGCAGGCACGGTATACCTGCTCGATTTTTTTGTATGACGGCCATTCGATGGCGTATTTTTTGCTTCTGCCAAACAGTTCGACAATCAATCCGTAAAGATATTCCGAGCCCGAGCCGATTATTATCTGCTCGGCATCGGCCTCAATTCCCCTGCTTCGGGCGAGATATCGGCTGATTTCCTCTCTAAGCTCCAAACATCCTGAGTTTGGAGAACGGCTTAAAACTGTCGTGTCCAAATCGGCAATTACCCTTCGCATTGTCTTTGTCAGAACCGAAATCGGAAATTCAATTTTTGCATCTGATTCCTTCCGGGACAGGGTGCGGTTGAAGCTTCTTTTTGAGGTTTCACAGCCGGCAAAGCCGTCGTCAACCCGGAATATAACAAAATAACCGCTCCTCTCTTTTGACTGCGCATAGCCTTCGTCGCACAAAAGTGCGTAGGCGTGCTCCACCGTAACGGTGCTCACCCCGGCCTCTCCGGCAATTGTTCTTTTGGAGGGCAGTTTGTCGTTAAAGGAATATACCCCCTTAATAATGTCCTCCCTAACCTGTCGGTATAGTTGAAGATAGGCGGGTATTCCCTTTGCATTGTCAATTATGTACTTCATCTGGTAATATAAAATCCTCCTGTTCTGACCATTTCAATATCACCAATGGAATTATATACTATTTTCAAACAAATAGCAAGGAGGAAAACAAAATATGCAAAAAAACCGTTACGAATTAAATAAGAATCTTGCTCAAATGCTCAAAGGTGGCGTCATTATGGACGTTACCACCCCCGAGCAGGCCAAAATCGCAGAGGCGGCAGGTGCCTGCGCTGTTATGGCGCTGGAGCGAATCCCGGCCGACATCCGTGCGGCCGGAGGCGTTTCCCGTATGAGCGACCCAAAGATGATAAAAGGTATTCAGGAGGCTGTTTCCATTCCGGTTATGGCCAAGTGCCGAATAGGTCATTTTGCCGAGGCACAGATTCTTCAGGCCATCGAAATCGACTATATAGACGAAAGCGAAGTGCTTTCCCCTGCGGATGACAAATACCACATTGACAAAACCAAGTTTGACGTTCCCTTTGTATGCGGAGCAAAGGATTTGGGGGAAGCCCTGCGCCGCATAAACGAGGGAGCC
>CABMOR010000172.1 GCA_902388225.1 uncultured Oscillospiraceae bacterium
GCCCGTTCCGCATCCGAAACAGTAAAATGAGCCGTTTTCGGGATAAAGGGTGAAGGAAGGTGTTTTTTCGTTGTGAAAAGGGCAAAGTCCCTTGGGGTTTCTTCCCCCCTTTTTTATGTTTATATATGATGACACAACGTCCTCTATGGGATTTCGCTCCTTAAGCTCAAGGAGAAAATCCTCGCTGAGAGCCATAATTTCACCTCATTTCCATGAATAGGGTATAAACAAATCCTCATATACTCTTATAGCATAACGGTCGGTCATTCCGGCAATATAGTCGCACACCGCCCGTTCGGCGCCTTCCCTTTCGAGCACAAGCTTACATTCCGAGCTGAGCTCATGGGTATGGCGGCAGAAATAGTTGTAAAGCGTCTTTACGAGAAATGCGGCCTTGCCCTCCTGGCTTTTGGCCACGGGATTTCGGTATACCCGCTCGAACATAAACTCGTGAAGACGGTCGAAATGCTCAGAAACCGAGCTGTCAACCTTAATGTCGTCGGTGTCTTTGCTTCCGGTAATGACGGCATTGACAAGTGTGTTTATCCTGGTACTGCGTCTATCCCCCAAAGCCTCGATTATATCACGGGGAATATCGCTTTCCTTAAGCACATCGGCGCGCACGGCGTCGTCGATATCGTGATTTATGTAAGCTATGCGGTCGGCAAGCCTGACCACCCTTCCCTCAAGGGTCTCGGCCACGCCGCTTGTATGATTGAGAATTCCGTCCTTAACCTCAAAGGTCAGATTCAGTCCCCGCCCGTTCTTTTCAAGATGCTCAACCACCCGAACGCTCTGTTCGTTATGACGAAATCCAAGGGGACATATTTCGTCAAGCGCCCGCTCACCGGCGTGTCCGAAGGGAGTGTGACCGAGATCATGCCCTATGGCGATGGCCTCGGTCAAATCCTCGTTTAACATAAGAGCTCGGGAAATTGTGCGGGCAATCTGGGAGACCTCGAGAGTGTGGGTCAGACGGGTGCGGTAATGATCCCGCTCGGGGTCAAGAAAAACCTGGGTCTTATATTTAAGACGGCGGAAGGCGTTGCTGTGAATGATACGGTCCCGGTCCCGCTGAAAACAGGTTCTTAAAGGGTCGGGCGCCTCATATACCGTCCGCCCCTTTGAGTCGGCGCTTTTTCTCGCTTTAGGGCAAAGAAGAATGTTCTCGGCCTCTTCCCAGCGTTCTCTGATATAATCGGACATACTGCCTCACTCCCTTTTTTCTTTTTCATTATCTTTATTCGTGAAAAATCTCCACTAACCTTTATTTTTTTACGCTTTTTTTATTCTCGGCTTAAAAATAACAGCAACGGCAATTCCCAATATTATGGCCGCCGTAATTCCGGCCGCCGTTGCGGTCAGACCGCCCGTGAGAATACCAAGGGCTCCCTGATCGTCCACCGCCGTCTTTACACCGTTGGCAATGGCATATCCGAAGCCGGTGAGAGGTACCGTGGCGCCGGCTCCCGCAAATTCCACCAGCGGCCGGTAAAGCCCCAGTGCCGTAAGCACAACTCCCGACACTACGTAAGCTACAAGAATCCGGGCGGGTGTAAGTTTTGTAAAATCGATTAAAAGCTGTCCGATGACGCATATTGCGCCGCCTATGATAAACGACCAAAGATATTGCATTTTTATCCCCCGTAAGGTCAAATTTTTAATAGTTTGCACTCTCTTTTTGCTTTTATTCTTTTTTTAGGACAAATTATTATATTTAAGCCCCCTCCCCCTGCGACATATTTTTTCTCGCTTTAAAGATATAATTCGATATGAAAAAAACATATGCTTCGGGGTGATTTTATGGCCAGTATTTCTTCGGTCAAATTATTTTATGAGCAAAAAGGGGTGGGCATTGCACACACCGTAATTACACAGCTCGGCTGCGGAATACTCTCATTTTGCATGTCGGGAACATCGGTTTTTTCGGAGTTTTTCCCCTTTGGAACGGCCTTTGTATGCGCCCTTCCGGGAGAATTTTCCCTTTTATCCATGCTGGGAGGAATTGTGGGAGCTTTATCCTCAACCGGCTCCCAAAGCGTCAGATATGTCACAACCCTCATACTTGCCCTTGCTCTCAAATGGGTGTTTACCGAGCTTTTCAGCGCCAAGCGCCGTCTCCTTATTTGTTCCCTTTGTCCCCTTGCCTCATTTTTAATAACCGGAGGCGCAACAGTCTTTTTAAGCGGACAAGCCTTCCCCCAAATATTTGTTTATTTATCCGAAGGGTTTTTGTCGGCCGGATGTTCCTATTTTCTTCAAACAGGGCTTGGACTGATAATTCCCGGGAAAAAATCGCTTCCCACCCCCTTAAAAATGACGGCCGGCATAATTTCCCTGTCGATAATTTTAATCTCCCTGACCCGATTTACGGTTTTCGGAATTTCCCCCGCCCGGGCGGCGGCCGCCGCTCTTATTATTTTTGCCGGTTATTACGGCAAGGAGGCGGCGGGAGCAATATTCGGCCTTGCTTTTGGACTTTCGCTCTGTCTTGTTGACCAAAATCAGATATATGCCTCCATGGGCTTTGCCTTCGGAGGGCTTATGTCGGGAATATTCGGCCGAATGTCAAAGATATCCTGCTGTATAGCCTTTTTGCTTGCAAACTGTATTGTAATTCTAAGAGACATGACCGACACGTCATCCCTCATAATTCTTTATGAGGTATTGGCGGGAAGCGTGCTCTTTTTTGCCGTTCCAAGCAGCCTTTTGGGCAGACTTCTTAAGGTATTGACCCCCGGCTCAACCGTAACCGCCTCCGACGGAGCAAAGGATTCGGCCGTACTCAGGCTTAAGTTTGCTTCCGAAGCTCTTGAGGATGTCAGTGACACGGTTGACACGGTTGCTCAAAAGCTTTCTGCCATAACCTCTCCGAACTTTGAGGAGGTTTTTTCAAAAACCGAGCTTGACTGCTGCAAGGGGTGCGGACTGAGAATTTACTGCTGGGAAACAAACCGGGGAAAGACGGTCGAAGCCCTCCTTTCGGCCGCCAAAAGTCTCAAGCTTAAACGGGCGGTTTCGGTGGGAGATTTGCCAAATGAATTTTCCTCAAGGTGTGCCCACTGCGAAGCTCTCCTTGACAGTCTTTCGGAAAATTTTTCGGATCGGCGGCTGAACGGCGGCTTTGCGAGGTTCGGTCGGTAATTTCCCAACAGTTTCACGGACTGTCTCAAATGCTTTACGGCCTTTCGGAGGAGTTTAAACAGTCGGACGAATATTTGCCCGAAACGGCCGAGCTCATCGGGTCGGCGCTTTTAAAGCTTGGCGTAAACGCCGAGGATATATGCTGCCGTCAGGATATGTACGGACGGATGACGGTGGAAATAAAGGCAACCGTCAATAACGGCAGGCG
>CABMOR010000173.1 GCA_902388225.1 uncultured Oscillospiraceae bacterium
GCAGAAGCTTCAAATGTTCTAACTCCGGTCCTGAGCACAAAATTCCTCGTATCAAGCATTATGCCGGCAAAAAGGGCCTCTGCCTCCGGCTTTTCAATAATATCGTCGCCCATATACTGGAGCAGCTCACATACCATTTCACATGCCGACGAAGCATACGGCTCATGATAGAATATCACGGCGTCGTCGATAAAATCAACATTTTTTCTGTGATGGTCGATGACCACCTTGGTGGAGCATACCGAGAATAGATCGGGCGCGTCAATAAAATCCTTTCGGTGTGTATCAACCACAATGACAAGGCTCTTCTTGGTAATAAGTTCCATGGCGCGGTCGCCGCTTATAATGACACCCTTGTCGTATTTTGTATCAATTCCGGCAATCATCTGCTTTGCAAGGTGCTGTTCCCGAGTCAGGACGATATAACCGTTTATTCCCATTGTCTCTACCGCCTTATAGAGGCCGAGAGAGGCGCCCAAACTGTCGAGGTCACCGTATTTATGACCGACAATAAAGACACTGTCGCTTCCGCGAATAAGCTCCTTCAGGGCGGCGGCAATTACCCTTGTCTTGACCTTGGTACGCCTTTCTACCCCCTTACTGCTTATTCCGCCGAAAAATTCAAAGTTGTTGAGTTTTTTAACTGCCGCCTGGTCTCCTCCGCGCCCCTGGGCCATTTCAAGAGCCTGCCGGGCACTTATTTCACAGTCCTTGAGGGTTTTGTCTCCCCTGCCCACTCCTATGGAAAGTGTGGCGTTTTTGTCCCCGTGAACCTTGAGATTTCTCACATTGTCAAGCACACTGAATTTTTCCGCCTTTATGACCGAAAAGCCCCGTTCATTGAGCATGAAAAGATAGGTGTGATTATTCAGCTTTTTCATAAATCCGTCTATCTTGGAGGCAAAGGATTCAATCTCCCTTTCAATCTGTCCCCTGACCGAGGCACGCTCGCTTTCTGCAAGATTTCCCGTCAGTTCGTCAAAGGAATCTATGGACATTATCATGACCACCGGACGGCTCGAATCAAATTCATCGGCAATTTTTTTAAGGTCGGTAATGTCCGCAAAATAGAAGGCATCATACCTTTCCCCGGCGGTTTCATATTCACTCCGATATACCGTATAGCTTCTTCCCAAAAAGGAAATATCCGCACGGTCGGAGAGAGCGAGGCTTGAACGGGCGGCCTCGGGGAAAATATCCTCGGGAAGGTCCCCTAAAATGTCATCACCTTTGAGCACTTCGGTTCTAAAGCGCTTGTTATACCAAACAATTTTGTCGTCGCAAAGCATTAGCACCGGCATGGTAAAATTACTGAAAAGGTCGGAATTTGGGGTCTTCAGCTTTTCCACAGTACCCATATAAAACTTGTAAAAATAGCTGCTTAAACGGTTTTTACAGAAAAAGACCACTCCGGCACAAATCAGTATTGCCCCAAGGGAAATAAAAAGGCAGATACTTTTCCCCGAAAAGACATATATAGCGACAGTTTGGGCAAAAAGAACCAGGAAAAAGATGATAAGAACGGTGTTAAAAGTGGCCGTTGAACGGTCACTGTTAGTCTTTTTTCTCATAAAGAAGACCTCCTGAGGGTCAGATTTGCATTATTACCGGAAGTATCATAGGGCTTCTTCTGGTCTTCTGATATAAAAATCTTGATAGGGAATCCCGAACTTCGTTTTTGATTGAACTCCAGTCGGAAATATTGTTGTCATAGCAATAATCAAGCGAGCGGTTGACCACATTTCTGGCACTTTCAAGAAGCTGCTCACTCTCTCGGACATATACAAATCCCCGGGAAATAAGCTCGGGTCCGGAAAGAATATCCCCGCTTTCCCGATCCATGGTCACAGCTACAATTATGATTCCGTCCTCCGAAAGATGTTTTCGGTCGCGAAGCACTATGCTTCCCACGTCTCCAACGCCGAGACCGTCAACAAAGACCTTTCCGGAAGGAACCTCGTCGGTAATTTTTATGCTCCTTCGGGTGAGCTCAATGACCTTGCCGATATCGGAAATAACGACATTTTCCTTTGGAATGCCCATTTGGGTAGCAAGCTGAGCGTTTTTACGAAGGTGCATCTGCTCTCCGTGAACCGGAATGAAGAACTTTGGGTTAATCATTCCCATCATCATTTTAAGCTCTTCCTGACAGGCGTGACCCGAAACATGCACGTCATACATACGCTCATAAACAACCTCCGCCCCAAGTTTCATAAGCTCGTTTATAACAATGTTGACAGTTTTTTCATTTCCGGGAATGGGGTTTGCCGAAATCACAATCAAGTCATTTGGCCCAACCGTAACCTTGCGGTGGTCACCGAATGCCATACGGTGAAGAGCCGACATGGCCTCTCCCTGGGAACCGGTAGTGATTATAACAAGCTTGTCATCTGTGTAATTTTTAATAAGGTCGATGTCTATAAGCACGCCTTTGGGTATCTTTAGATAGCCGAGTTCGGTGGCAACTGTAACAACATTTATCATGCTCCGGCCCGAAACCGCCACCTTTCGGCCGCATTTGACCGCCTCGTCGATAATTTGCTGAACTCGGTGAATGTTGCTTGAGAATGTGGCGACAACGATACGCTTTTTGTCTGCATCCTTAAAAATATGGGACAGACTGGCGCCTACCGTCTTTTCGCTCATGGTAAATCCCGACCGGGTGGCGTTTGTCGAGTCCATAAGCAGGGCAAGGACGCCCTTTTTTCCAAGCTCGGAAAATTTGGCAAAGTCTATCATTTCTCCGTCGATAGGAGTGCTGTCAATCTTAAAATCCCCGGTGTGAACAACCGTTCCGACAGGGGTCTTGACCGCCACGGCAACCGAATCGGGAATGGAATGGTTGACATGAATGAACTCGGCCTTAAAACATCCGAGGGTCACGCTGTCTCCCGGCTTAACTATATTTAGCTTGGTCTTTGAAAGAAGCCCATGTTCTCTGAGCTTTCCCTCAATAAGTCCCACAGTCAGCTTGGTGGCATAAATGGGACAATTGAGCACCTTGAGAAGATAAGGAATACCGCCGATGTGATCCTCATGACCGTGGGTTATAACTAGTCCTCTAACCTTATCGGCGTTTTTTACAACATAGCTGAAATCGGGTATAACAATGTCGACACCCGGCATTTCATCGTCCGGGAAGGTCATACCGCAGTCAATAATAAAAATATCGTTACCGTATTCAAAAACCGTCATATTCTTGCCGATTTCGTCAAGTCCGCCAAGAGAAATAATTTTAAGGGGTGCGGTTTTTTTGCTGTTTTGAGACGACGCCTTCGGTCTGTTACCCGAGGGCTTTCTGCGAGATTTTTCCGAGATTTTAACCGAGTCTCCCCTC
>CABMOR010000174.1 GCA_902388225.1 uncultured Oscillospiraceae bacterium
CCTGAAAATATCACGTTGTATTTCAAGGGGAAGGTCGCCGTATCCGGGGCTGAATCTCGGACGGGTAAATTCCCCCTTTTGCTTTTTCTGAATCTCCATATCCCGGGAAAAAAGGTCGCACAAAGCCTCAATCCGCTCGGTTCCCACCGCCTGAAGCATGACCGCACGGGAAAGGTCGATACGGTTGTATTTTTCTATGAGACGGTCGATTTTTGCCCCTGCGGTGGCGGCAAAAATCACGGCGCTCTGACAGTTTTTAAGATTTTTGGCAAGACCCATGCTTTTAACCTTTACAAAATCAAGATTTACCCCGTCTTGGCACACCTTAACGGGAACTTCGCAAAAGCAAACCGCTCCCGAAAGCTCCTTTAGCATATCACAGCATTCAAAAAGAAGCCGGTCGGTTGCCGAGTCGGATTCCTTTACCCGAGCATACCGCAAAATTTCAGAGCTGTCAAAATCGGGAAGAGTGTAAATTTTTTTATATACAGTCATAGTACCTTTTTACCAAGCATGCGAGAGAGGTTTTGATTTATTTTTGCGGCCACATCGGGCTTGTTCATGGAATAAACATGGACATGGGTTATGCCGTTGGCATAAAGGTCGATTATCTGATCGGTGGCATAGGCGATACCGGCCTGCTTCATGGCGTCGGGACTGTCCCCGAAGGCGTCGAGGAGACTTAAAAATCTGCGGGGCATAAAGGAACCCGAAAGCTCGATGGAACGCTTGACCTGATTTGCCGAGGTTATAGGCATAATTCCCGCAATGACCGGTACCGTAATGCCGGCTTCACGGATTTTATAGAGAAAATTGTAAAGCAGATTGTTGTCGAAAAACATCTGGGTAGTGAGAAAATCACAGCCGGCGTCAACCTTTTGTTTAAGGTACTTTATGTCCTCCCGCTGGTTTTTGCTTTCCGGATGAATTTCGGGATAGGCCGCTCCGCCTATGCAAAAGCCGGGGTCAATTCGTTTTATGTCTCTTATAAGGTCAACTGCATGGCGATAGTCCCAAAGGGTGCGGTCATCGTTAATACGTTCTTTAGGTATGTCTCCTCTCAGAGCCATTATGTTTTCAATTCCCGCATCTTTAAAAGAATGTATCATGCTTTCCACCGTCTGTTTGGTGGAGGAAATGCAGGTCAGGTGAGCGATAGAGGGCACACCGTACTGTTCCTTTATATTTTTTGCAATGGCGAGTGTATATTCACTTGTTCCGCCTCCGGCGCCGTAGGTCACGCTCATAAAGGAGGGAGAAAGCTTGGCAATCTCCTCGGTTGAGCTTTTTACACTCTCAAAATTGGAATAGGTTTTGGGCGGAAACACCTCGAAGGACAGGGAATATCTTTTTGATTTTAACAGCTCTGAAATTTTCATATAAATTCTCCGTTGAAGATTTTGCGGCACAAGCAGTGCCTACAATCCCCCTTATTATACCACATGTCCTGAGTTTTTTAAAGTGGAATTTAAAAAAAGCCGATACCCGAAAGGAGTATCGGCTGAATGTTTTGCTCAGTCGGCAAAAAGAGGTGTGGAAAGATATCTGTCACCGGTATCGGGGAGAAGGACAACAATGTTCTTCCCCTCGTTTTCGGGGCGCTTGGCAAGCTCTATGGCCGCAAATACCGCTGCTCCGGAAGAAATTCCAACCAAAACACCCTCTTTGTGACCGATTTTTTTGCCGGTTTCAAAGGCGTCGTTGTCGGCCACGGGAATGATTTCGTCATATACCTTGGTGTTGAGAACGGCAGGCACAAATCCTGCGCCGATACCCTGAATTTTATGGGCGCCGGGAACACCGGTGGAAAGCACGGCCGATGTGGCGGGCTCGACGGCCACAACCTTGACATCGGGTTTCTTGGATTTGAGATATTCGCCCACGCCGGTGACGGTACCGCCCGTGCCCACGCCGGCAACAAAAATATCCACCTGTCCGTCGGTATCTTCAAATATCTCGGGACCGGTATGTTCGAAATGAGCCTTGGGGTTTGCGGGATTTACAAACTGACCGGGAATAAAGCTTGAGGGAATTTCTTTTGCCAGTTCTTCGGCCTTGGCAATGGCACCTTTCATACCCTTGGTTCCGTCCGACAGCACAAGCTCTGCACCGTATGCCTTCATAAGCTGACGGCGTTCCACCGACATGGTCTCGGGCATTACGATGATTATACGGTAGCCCTTAGCGGCGGCAACGGCGGCAAGACCGATACCGGTATTTCCCGAGGTCGGCTCGATAATAACCGATCCCTCTTTAAGCTTGCCTGAAGCCTCGGCGTCGTCGATCATGGCCTTGGCAATACGGTCTTTGACCGAGCCGGCGGGATTGAAGTATTCCAACTTTGCGAGAATTTTGGCCTTGAGACCCAGCTCTTTTTCAATATGAGTGAGTTCAAGCAGCGGGGTGGAACCTACAAGCTGATCGGCGGATGAATAGATCTTTGACATAATAATTTCTCCTTTTTTGTTTTTTATCTACGACTAAATTTAATTTTTTATTACCTACCTATATCGTAGGTTGGTATGATAATACACCTTCGGCAGATATTTGTCAAGTCTTTTTTTAAAATTTTTTACTTTTACCGAAAAAAGTTGACGACAGACCGATTTTAATGTAGTATAATACTGCTTGAAAGGGAGAGGACTATGGGAGTTTTACAAAGTATTGATTGGTGGATACTTCATTTTATAAGGGATAATCTTGCCTGCGGCTTTTTGGATTTTGTCATGCCGAAGTTAACGCTGCTGGGAGACAAGGGTATAATATGGATTGCAATTTCACTTGTACTTATAGCTACCAAAAAATACCGCAAATGCGGCCTGCTTTGCCTTGCCGGAATGGTTATAGGCCTTGTTGTAGGAAATGTTTTTCTTAAAAATCTTGCGGCCCGTCCCCGGCCGTGTTGGATTGAGGATGTAAATATGATTGTGTCAATCCCCGGTGATTTTTCCTTTCCTTCGGGTCATACCCTGTCCTCGGTCATTTCAACCGTTATACTTATGCTGACAAACAAAAAATTCGGATGGTTTGCAATTCCTCTGACGGTTATTATTGCTTTTTCGCGGCTTTACTTATATGTGCATTTTCCCACGGACGTAGTTTTCGGGGCGATTTTGGGTGTGGCAATCGGCTTTTTTACATGGTTTTTATCCAAAAAAATAAAGCCCTTGAACCGACTTTAAAAATTTTATAAAAAAAATAAATTTAGTAGTGATTTTCTGAGAAAAGTGTGTTATAATCTTTCGGCAGGATACTTTTCTTTTTGAAAACATCAATATCCGCCCGTAGCGAAGCTGGATATCGCAGCAGATTCCGATTCTGAAGGCCGGGG
>CABMOR010000175.1 GCA_902388225.1 uncultured Oscillospiraceae bacterium
CGAAATAAGACCAAAGGCAGGTCAAATCAAAACCGAATAAAAAAACGGTCTGTGTAAATTTCACAGACCGTTTTTACGTCAAGAAAAGAGGCATATCTTTTTAAGATATACCTCTTCAGACTCAATGATTACATGAGGGATTTATAAAGCTCAATAATGTCCTCAACGCTTGTGTCTCTGGGATTTCCGGGACGGCAGGCATCGTCGTAGGCCGACTGTGCAAGGGCGGGTATGTCTTCTTCCTTGACAATACCCTTAAGGGAGGATTCGATACCCACATCCTCAGAAAGCAGTCTGACGGCGTCCACAGCAGCTTTCCTGTATTCCTCCTGGGTCATTTTGTCAACACCTTTAACGCCCATTGCAATTGCAATATCACGGTATTTTTCACCGGTATAGGGGGCGTTGTAGGCCATGACGGTGGGGAGCAGAATTGCGCAGGCCTTGCCGTGGGGAGTGTCATAATATGCCGAAAGGGTGTGAGCCATGGAATGGTCTACGCCAAGTCCGACGTTTGAAAAGCCCATGCCCGCAATGTACTGACCGAGAGCCATTCCGTTTCTTCCTTCGCTCTCGTTGTTAACAGCCGAGCGCAGCGACCTTGCAATTATCTCAATCGCCTTGATATGGAACATATCAGAAAGCTCCCATGCACCCTTGGTGATATATCCTTCAATTGCGTGGGTGAGAGCGTCCATACCGGTGGCGGCGGTAAGCCCCTTGGGCATGGAATTCATCATTTCCGGATCAACCACGGCAACAACCGGAATATCGTGGACATCGACGCACACGAATTTACGCTTTTTCTCCACATCGGTGATAACATAGTTAATGGTTACCTCGGCGGCAGTACCTGCAGTGGTGGGAACGGCTATAATCGGAACGCAGGGATTCTTCGTTGGGGCAACTCCCTCAAGGGAACGGATGTCGGAGAATTCGGGATTTGCAATGACAATGCCGATGGCCTTTGAGGTGTCCATGGAGGAACCTCCGCCGATTGCAACAATACAGTCGGCGCCTGCATCCTTAAATTCTTCAACGCCGTGCTGAACATTTTCAATGGTAGGGTTGGCCTTTATGTCGGAATAGAGCTTGTAGTCAATTCCGGCCTTGTCAAGCAGGTCGGTAACCTTTCCGGTAACGCCGAATTTGATAAGATCCGGATCGGAACAAACAAAAGCCTTTTTAAAGCCTCTGTTTTTGATCTCGTCGGGTATGGCGTTTATTGCACCAGCACCGTGATAAGATGTTTCGTTGAGAACAAATTTGTTTGCCATAAAAACACGCTCCTAAAAAAATTATTATGTTTCGGCTTAAACGTTGAAAATGTAACTTCGCAAGGCTTTTGGCCAATACAGTCGGAAAAAACAGCTTTTGTCCGACCGGCAAAATTATATTTCTGCCAGTTTTACACCGAATTCTGCAGCCAGATTTTTGAAATCCTCGGCTGTTATGGACTGAAGTTTGCTGTTTGTCATGGAACGGATTTTAACCAAAATTTCGGCCGCCTTTTCCACCGTGTGCATAAGTCCGAAGGTCAGGTCAAAATCCTCTCCCGAAGCAAAGGTACCGTGGTGAGCCCAAATTGCCACGTCATACTTTTCCATAAGCTTGGCGGTGGCAACGGCAATATCCCTTCCTCCCGGAACCATCCATGGGACGACTCCGACTCCGTCGGGAAAGACAACAGGGCATTCGGTTGCCGATTCCCAAAGCTCACGGGTGAAGACCTTGTCATCAAGGGGAAGGACAAAGGTAAGTGCAATGACATTTGTGGTGTGGGCATGGTATATGACTCTGTGCTTTCCGCCGCTTTTCGCCTTCTTGACCTCATGGTTCATAAGGTGGGTGGGAAGCTCGCTTGTGGGGCGGCCTCCGTCTTTGAGACCCCAGCAGATACGGTAGTTTTCTCCTGCTTTATCCACCTCTATAACCGCAATATTGGAGGCAGGGTCCAAAATCACGTTGCGAAAATATTTCCCGCTTCCCGTGACCAGAAAAAATTCACCGCCAAGGGAGGGAACCGAGGTCCCGATTTCCTTCCAATTGCCCGAAAAGTCAAGGCTGTCCTTTATTTCCTCGACCTCCTCAGGTTTTAAACGGTAGCTTAAGTTTCCGCCGTTGCGCTCGTGCCAGCCCTGCTGCCAGCCGTCGTCGGCCATTCTTATAAATCCCTTAAAGAACTCTGCGTTTTCAATAGACATTATTTGCGCTCCTCTAAAACCTTTTTTTCATAGTCCAGCATTTCTTTTATCCAATCGTCCTTGGGAGGAACGCCGTGCTTTTGACAGTAATAATTCCAAACATCTCCCGCGGGATACATTTTAAGCTCTTCATTAAGCGCCATAAGCTCGGTGAAGCGCCGCTCATTTTGAAGCTTTTTCATATGCTCTGCGGGACTGAGCAGGGCAAGGAGCAAGGCCTTCTGCATATTTCTCATGCCCACCACCCATGCCGAGATTCGGTTAATGCTGGCGTCAAAGAAATCAAGCGCAAGAACCACCCTGTCGGGGCCGCAGTTTACAATTTCTTTTGCAATCTCTTTTGTGTCATCGTTGAGAATCACCACATGATCGCTGTCCCAGCGCACCGGACGGGAAACGTGTAGAGCCACCTTGTCGGAAAAGAGCAGCATGGAGGAAATTTTGTCGGCCACCTGTTCGGTGGGATGAAAATGACCGTTGTCAAGCAGACAGAGAATGTCGTTTTTTGCGGCATAGTTCATATAAAATTCGTGTGATCCCACTGTATAGCTTTCAAATCCAATGCCAAACACCTTTGATTCAACCGTGACAATTACCTTGCTTTTGTCATAGGGGGTGGCAAGAATTTCGTCAAGGGATTTTTTCAGACGGGCTCTCGGAGCTAATCGATCGGCGGGGATATCCTTGAATCCGTCGGGAATCCAGTAGTTTATGCTACAGGGCTTGCCAAGCTCTGTAGCAAAATATTCGGCAATTTTAAGACATGCAATACCGTGTCTGACCCAAAATTTGCGTATTTCCTCGTCCTCGCTTGAGAGGGTGGCGTTCTCCGAAAGGGGGTGGGAAAAGAAGGAGGGATTAAAATCCAGACCAAGATCCCGCTGCTTTGCATATTCGACCCATTTTTTGAAATGCTTGGGTTCAAGACCGTCACGGTCGACCGTCTCGCCGTCCTCAAAAATTGCGTATATTGCGTGAAGATTTAGCCGGTGCTTTCCGGGGATGAGCGAAAAAGCCTTGTCAAGATCGGCCATAAGCTGCTCGGGGCCGAAGGCTTTTCCGGGATGGTTTCCTGTGGTCTGAATTCCGCCGCTTAATGAAGACTTTCCCTCAAAACCCACAAGG
>CABMOR010000176.1 GCA_902388225.1 uncultured Oscillospiraceae bacterium
TATCATAGCTTTGCAGTGAACAGAAAAAAGAAATTCTCAAAGGAGTGCGCACCGATGAGCAATAAATTTAAGCCCACCGCAAGTCAGAAAAAAGCCATTGAGGGAAAGGGTTCTCTCCTGGTTTCGGCCGCCGCCGGTTCGGGCAAGACTGCCACGCTGGTCGACCGGGTTATTAAAAAGCTGACCGATCCGGACCAGATGTATAAAATAACCGATCTTCTTATGGTCACCTTTACAAAGGCGGCCGCCGCCGAAATGCGTTCGAGACTTTCCATGGCGCTGGGTGAAAAATTAAGTCAGGATATTTCTCTTTCCCTTAGAAAACATCTTCGGGAGCAGACCGTCCTGCTTCCAAAGGCTGACATCTCCACCGTCGACTCCTTCTGCAAAAAGCTGATATCCGACAATTTCGATGCCCTTGACCTGCCACCCGATTTCAAAATCATTCCCGAGCCCCAGCTCAACATTATGAAGGAACAGGCGCTTTCCGACACGGTAGAGCATTTTCTGACAGTCAGAAAAAAAGAATTCACCGCCCTTATGAAACTGCTTGGAACCGATTCGAGACTTGAAAACATACGCGCAAGTATTTCACAGCTTTACGAATACATGCAAACCCTTCCCTTCCCCGAGGAATGGAGAGAGGATTGCATTGCCATGTACCGCAATTTTGATTCTGTTGCCGGCTCGCCGTGGGGACAGTGGATTTTGCAGTCTCTTTATTCCCGATTTAACAGCACGGCCGACCTTTTGCAGGCGGTGATACAGGAAATCTCTGCCGACGAGGTTTTGAGCCAAAAGCGTGGGGGCGACCTTAAAGAGGGACTGAATTTTTGCCTTGAAATGCTGGACTTAATTCAAGGGTCCTCCTATGACCTGATTTGCAGCAAGGTGCAAGAGTGCCAAAAAATTAAATGGTCAAAAAACCTTTCCAAAAATGATATTTACGACCCTCTTTTGCAGGAAAAGACCGAAAGAGCCCGGGAAAAGTATCACAAGACTGTTGAAAAGGCCAAAAAAAACCTATTGTTTTCGGAAAAGGACTGCAAAAGGGTGGCAAAGGAGCTTACCCCCTTTATCGAGCTGCTTTTTGAAGCCGCAGAGTATTATTCAGAGCTCTTAAGAGAGGCAAAAAGTGAAAAGAATTATCTGGATTTTGCCGATATTGAGCATCTGACCTTAAAGCTCTTGGCGGTCTGAGAAAACCGTCAAACCACCCTTACTCCTCTGTCTTTGACCGTCTCCCAAAGCTTCAAGGAGGTTTTGGTGGACGAATATCAGGACACAAACGACCTTCAGGACGAAATTTTCAGGATTATTTCACAGAACCGAAAAAATCTTTTTTGTGTGGGAGATGTAAAACAGAGCATCTACGGCTTTCGCCGGTCAAATCCCAAAAACTTTCTTAAATTGCTTGAAAGCTATTCCGATTATGACGGTGTAAGCGATACTTCAAAAATAATTCTTTCGGAAAATTTCCGAAGCCGAAAGGGAATTTGCGATACGGTCAATTTTATTTTTCAAAAGATCATGTCAAGGGGTTGCGGAGATATTGATTATGACAATACCCACATGCTCAATGCCGCCGCGGATTTTCCCGAAAGAGATATGAACGACGCCGAAATTGACATTATAAATCTCAGCGTCGAAGATGAACGCACACCTCTTCAGGTCGAGGCCGACCGAACTGCCGAAATAATACGGGAAATGATGCAAAAGGAATGTATTTCCAAGGGCAACGGTTTGATAAGGCCTCAATACGGTGATTTTTGTGTTCTCATGCGCACCGTGAAGGATACGGCCAAGCCCTTTGCCGACCGTCTTTCGGAGCACGGAATTCCCGTCTCGTTTTCCCATTCGGAAGATTTTTTTGCCCTGCCTGAGGTTGCAAAAATGCTTTCGGTGCTTAAGGTAATAAGCAATCCCCTTGACGATGTGGCTTTGCTTTCGGCCATGATGTGTCCGATTTTCGGATTTTCGGCCGACGAGGCGGCTGCCATTCGGGCCGACTGTAAAAAATCCGACATTTATACAGCCCTTCGTTTTGCGGCAAACTCTGGAAACAAAAAAGCCGAAAATTTTATAAATACGGTTTGTGACCTTAGAAAATATGCGGCAACTCATACCGTCGATCGCCTGATTTCAAAAATTTATGACGACTTTGGTCTTCCGGAGGTATATCTCACCGATTATGACGGTCAGACAAAGCGCCGCAATCTTTTCCGTCTTCAGGAGCTTGCACGGGACTGTGTTAACGACGGGTACGAGACGAATTATGAGTTTTTGAGATTTGCAGACAAGGTTCAAAAGGGAGAAATAAAGCTTCCCTCCGACTCCTCCTTTGAACAACCCGATGCCGTCCGTATTATGAGCATCCATCATTCCAAGGGTCTGCAGTTTCCGGTGGTCTTTTTGGTCGGTCTTACAAAGCAGGTAAATGCCGACACCTCGGCCTTTCAGCTGGACCAGAAATACGGAATCGGCCTTAAGGTATACGACCCCCAAAGCCGGAAAAAGACTTCAACCCTTATGTTCGAGGCGGTTCGCTCGGCAAAGGCAAAAAACGAACTTTCCGAACTCCTCAGAATTTATTATGTGGGCGCCACCCGTCCAAAGGACAATCTCTTCACGATAATCTGCGACAGTAAGGCCGATAAAAGCCTTTGCAACTCGGCCGTAATGTTAAGCTCGGATTATCAGGGAAAAAACACTCCCATTGACCCCATTCTTGTGGAGGATGCTCAGAATTTTTCCTCCCTTATTCTCTACTGTGCCCTCCTTCATCCCGAAGGCAAGGAGCTTCGGTCGCTTTGTTCGGCAAACTTTTCTCCCGACAAGGCCCCAAGCGGGCTGACGGTCAGATACCTTTTGTCGGACAGCGTCGAAAAAAGCGTCAAGTTTGAAAAAGAGGATGTTCGGCCAACGGGTAATTGGGACGAAAAAGAGCTTAAAAAGCTCAAAGAGGCGCTTGATTTTGAATATGAATATAAGGCGCTGTCGTCCCTTGCCGCAAAAATTTCGGTTTCAGCCCTAACCCACAAATCCCCCTCAAACAGCGCGTTTTCTCTTCGCCCCTCCTTTTTGCAGGACAATCAGCTTAATTCGGCCGAAAAAGGCACGGCCATGCATCAGTTTATGCAGTATGCCGATTACATTTCGGCAGAAAAAGACCTTGAAAATGAAATATCATTGCTTTTGGAGCAAAAATTCATTTCCAAGGTTCAGGCCGATTCCCTTAACCGCCAACGTCTCAGAAGCTTTTTTGAAAGTTCTCTTTTTGAGCGTATGTGCAAGTCCGAAAAGCTTCTCAGAG
>CABMOR010000177.1 GCA_902388225.1 uncultured Oscillospiraceae bacterium
TTTTTCCCACTCGAGCGCCATGATTTCCGATGCGGTTCATTCGGCTTCGGATGTTTTCAGCACTGTTATTGTAATAATAGGGGTTCGGATTTCAGCCAAGCAGGCCGATGATGATCATCAGTACGGTCACGAGCGAATGGAATGTGTTTCGGCCATCTTGCTCAGCGGGGTGCTTTGTGCCACCGGACTTGCAATTGGCATATCGGGAATTAAGACCGTTTTCTCAGGCAACATTTCAGACATACCCGTCCCCGGCCTTCTTGCTTTGTTGGCGGCGGTTGTTTCAATGGCCGTCAAGGAGGGAATGTACTGGTATACACGCGCCTATGCCAAAAAGCTGGATTCGGGAGCTCTCATGGCGGACGCTTGGCATCACCGTTCCGACGCGCTCTCGTCGGTTGGAAGCTTTTTGGGAATTCTCGGCGCAAAGCTGGGTTTTCCGGTGCTTGACCCTATTGCGTCGGTTGTCATTTGCATATTCATAATCAAGGCGGCAAAAGATATTTTTTGCTCGTCTATTGATAAAATGACCGATCATGCCTGTGACGGACAAACGGTGGAGGCCATAAAGAAGCTTGCCCTTTCTCAGGAGGGGGTTCTGGGAGTTGACCAAATTAAGACCAGAGTGTTCGGTGACAGAATATATGTGGATATGGAAATAGCGGCCAACGGTGAGGATACTCTCAATGTGACCCATGCCGTGGCTCAGAATGTTCACGACAAAATAGAAACGCAGTTTCCTAAGGTCAAGCATTGCATGGTTCATGTAAATCCGCAAAAACAGTGAATAAAATACCTCCTTCGGTCAAGACTAAGTTTGACCAAGGAGGGATTTTTATGGGTAAATTTTCTAAAAGTATGTTCAACAACAAAAGAGTATTTTACATTGCTTTGGCTGTATGTATGCTGGCGCTCGGGTCTGCTTCGGCCTCGGCGCTTAAAAGCTACCGTGACCTGCAAGGGAAGGAAGCCTCTTCTGTGAGCTCGTCTCCCGAATCTTATGCCGAAACCCAAAAGGCCAACGAACCCCTTGAGGATATTCCTTATTCAAAGGCCGAGACCCCGGTGATTATCGAGTCCCTGCCGGACAGCGCCTCCTCACCCGAAAACACCCCCTACTTCATACTGCCGGTGGGAGGGAAAATTTTAAAGGATTTTGACGACAAAAATCTTCAGTATTCCGAGACATATAAAGACTGGAGACTGCATTTGGCTCTTGACATAGCCGCCAATAAGGGCACGGCGGTTTTTTCGGCGTCTCGGGGTACGGTTGAAGATATATATGAGGACAGTCTGCTCGGAACGGTTGTTAAAATCGACCACGGAAACGGACTTTCGGCATACTACTGCGGATTAAATTCATCCCCCTCGGTCAAAAAGGGGCAGGAGGTAGAGGGAGGATATCAGATAGGGGTTATTGCCGAAATTCCCTGTGAATCGGTGGAGGAAACCCATGTTCATATCATTATGGAACAGGACGGAGTTCCCGTTTCTCCTCTTAAGGTAATGGAAATGAAGGAATAAACAAATCCCACAGGATTACCTGTGGGATTTGTTCTTAAAGACTTCTGATTTCATCGTCGGTCATCATTTCAATGCCGTTTGCTTTGAGGATATCGGCGGCCTTTTGGTTATCGTTTACGCGCATTATAATAAAGGCTGTGCCTTTTTTGGGATTGAGGAAGGCATAAACATATTCAATGCTTATGTCGGCTTTTGAAAGGCAGGATATGGCCTTGTTAAGTCCGCCCGGCTCATCGGGAACCGCCGCAGCGATAACCTCGGTCACCGAATAGGTAAACCCGTTTTCCTTGAGGGCTTTTTCGGCCTTTTCGGGATCGCTGACTATGACCCTTAAAATGCCGTAGTCAGTGGTGTCTGCAATGCTCAGGGCGCGAATGTCAATATCGAAGTTTTTAAAAACCTCGGTAATGTCGTAAAGGCGGCCTGATTTGTTTTCCACGAAAATAGAGAGCTGTTTAACTATCATATTATTTCCTCCTAATGAAGATTGCGGTTATCAATAACTCTTTTTGCCTTGCCTTCGCTTCGCTCAATGGACTTGGGAGGTACAAGATGAACCTTGGGACCTATGCCGAGCATGGTCCGCATTGCGCCCTCGAGAGAACGTTCTCTCTTCTGGGTTTCGGAAACAATGTCGGAGAACTGCTCAGGGGAAAGCTCGACATAAACGTCAAGTGTGTCGTTATTGTGCTCCCTGCCGACAACGATTTGATAATTCGGGGTATATCCTTCGTTAAGCAACACCGTCTCGATTTGGCTGGGAAAGACATTTACACCTCGGATAATAAGCATATCGTCGCTTCGTCCCATGGGTTTGCTCATCTTGACAAGGGTGCGTCCGCAGGAGCATTTTTTGCGGGTGAGTACGCATATGTCGCGGGTACGGTAGCGGAGCAGGGGAAAGCCTTCCTTGTCAAGAGAGGTAAAGACCAGCTCGCCCTTTTGACCCTCGGGGAGCACCTCTAAGGTTTCGGGGTCGATTATCTCGGCATAAAAATGGTCCTCGTTTATGTGCATTCCGGTCTGTTCCTCACATTCAAAAGAAACGCCGGGTCCGCTGGTCTCGGTCAGGCCGTAAATATCATAGGCCTTGATTCCAAGACTCTTTTCAATGCTTCTTCTCATCTCCTCGGTCCATGGCTCGGCACCGAAAATTCCGGCCTTAAGCTTGTTGTCTTCGGGCTTATATCCCTTTTCGGCAAGGGTTTCGCCGATATATGCGGCATAGGACGGGGTACAGCAGAGAATTGTGGCATTAAGGTCCATCATAAACTGTATCTGACGGTCGGTATTGCCCGATGACATGGGGAGGGTCAGACATCCAACCTTATGGGAACCGCCGTTAAGTCCGGGGCCGCCGGTAAAAAGACCGTATCCGTAGGCAACCTGGCAAACATCGTCTTTTGTGCCTCCTGCGGCAACAATGGCTCGGGCACAGCATTCTTCCCAAAGATCAACATCTTTTTGTGTGTAAAAGGCCACCACGCGTTTTCCGGTTGTGCCGGAGGTGGACTGAATTCGTACGCAGTTTTTGAGGTCGGTACCAAGAAGGCCGTAGGGATAAGCCTCCCTGAGATCGTCCTTAGTAAGGAAGGGCAGCTTTTTAATATCGTCGACGCTTTTGATATCCTCGGGTTTTACGCCCTTTTCATCCATAAGCTTGCGATAATATTCCACGTTTTCATAAACGTGTTTAACCTGCTTGACGATTTTTTCGTTCTGAATTTTTCTGATCTCCTCGACAG
>CABMOR010000178.1 GCA_902388225.1 uncultured Oscillospiraceae bacterium
CTCTGACGCCGCAGCCGTCATAAATATGCTCGACTCTCTTTACGGCACCGGGTTTTCTGACGCAAACAAAATCCGGCTTGCAAATTCTTTGGGTGCCGACGTACCTTTTGCGCTTTTTAATAAAAGTGCAGTTGCAGAAGGAACGGGCGAAAAACTTTCCTTCATAGAAAACTTCCCCCGGCTTTTCTTTGTTCTTATAAAGCCCTGCCACAAGGAATCCACAGGAGAAATGTATAAAAAACTGGACATTCTCGGCCAATCGGGGAAAAAATATACCGACAATACCCTCTTGGCTTTGGAAAGCGGTGACATAAAATCCGCCGTAAAATCTTTCGGAAACGACTTTACAGTTTGTCAAGACCAAAAATATTTTAACGACATTTTTTTACTCGCAAGAAAATACGGTGCTCTGACCACCTCCTTAACCGGCAGCGGTCCGACATATTTTTCCGTTTTTGAAAAAGAGACCGACTCGACAAATTTTTTCAACTCTGTTTATCAAAGTTTTTTGTTTGTTTCTCTTGCAAAATCTGTCGGTTAGGTATAGAATATATTGTGTTTGAAATTGTGTGTGTCGGCCTTTCATGCTTTTGACCGTCCGGCCCGCCGTTAATTCCCGAAAGGAGATAAAAAAATGACTTATTCACAGGAAGTCGAAAATATGTGCGTAGTCGCAAAGGGTCCCCACCACGGACCTGCTCCCATTCCCGAAGAGGGTAAGTGGGTCGAAGCCAAGCAGATAACTGATATTTCCGGTTATACTCACGGTGTGGGTTGGTGTGCTCCCCAGCAGGGAGCCTGCAAGCTCTCTCTCAATGTCAAAAACGGCGTTATCGAGGAAGCTTTGGTCGAAACCGTCGGATGCTCGGGCATGACCCATTCGGCCGCCATGGCCGCCGAGATTCTTCCCGGAAAGACCGTTCTTGAGGCTCTCAATACCGATCTTGTTTGCGATGCCATCAATACCGCAATGCGTGAGCTGTTCCTTCAGATAGTCTACGGCCGAACCCAATCGGCATTTTCCGATGACGGTCTTGTTATCGGAGCGGGCATGGAGGATCTGGGCAAAGGCGCCCGTTCCATGGTTGGAACAATGTACGGCACCAAGGACAAGGGTGTGCGTTACCTTGAAATGACCGAAGGTTACTGCACAAGAATGGCTCTTGACGAAAAGGGCGAGGTTATCGGATATGAATTTGTCTCTCTTGGCAAAATGACCGATTTCATCAAAAAAGGCATGGAACCCAACGAGGCTTATAAAAAGGCTATGGGAACCTACGGCAGATTTAGTGAAGCCGCCAAATACATTGACCCAAGAAAAGAATAAGAAGGAGGAAAATTCTAATGGCACAGTTTGAAGGTTACGAAAGACGCGAGGCCAAAATCCTCGAGACTTTAAAGAAATACGGAATTTCCTCCATTGATGAATGTAAGGAAATTACCACTGCAAAGGGCATTGATGTGGATCAAATTGTTCGTTCCACCCAGCCCATCTGCTTTGAAAACGCAATTTGGGCATACACTGTCGGATGCGCAATCGCCATCAAAAAGGACTGCGTTAAGGCCGCCGATGCCGCCGCCGCAATCGGAGAGGGACTTCAGTCCTTCTGTATCCCCGGTTCGGTTGCCGAAAACCGCAAGGTCGGTCTCGGACACGGAAACCTCGGAAAGATGCTTCTCTCGGAAGAAACCGAGTGCTTCTGCTTCCTTGCCGGACATGAATCCTTTGCCGCCGCAGAAGGCGCAATCAAAATTGCTCTTAATGCCAATAAGGTTCGCTCCAAAGACCTGAGAGTTATTCTTAACGGACTGGGAAAGGACGCCGCTTATATTATTTCCAGAATCAATGGCTTCACCTACTGCGAGACTGTTTTTGACCCCTATACCGAAAAGGTAACCGTTAATGAAGAAATTGCCTTCTCAAAGGGAGACCGTGCAAAGGTCAAGTGCTACGGTGCGGACAACGTTCCCGAAGGCGTGGCTATCATGAAGCTTGAAAATGTCGGCGTTTCCATCACCGGTAACTCCACCAACCCCACCCGTTTCCAGCATCCTGTTGCGGGTACCTATAAAAAATGGTGCACCGAAAACGGTGTTAAATATTTCTCGGTTGCATCGGGCGGCGGTACCGGACGTACCCTCCACCCCGACAACATGGGTGCCGGTCCCTCCAGCTACGGCATGACCGATACCATGGGCCGTATGCATTCCGATGCTCAGTTTGCCGGTTCTTCCTCTGTTCCTGCTCATGTTGAGATGATGGGACTTATCGGCATGGGCAACAACCCCATGGTCGGCGCCACCGTTGCCTGCGCTGTTGCTGTTGAAGAGGCAATGAAATAATTCTTTTAAAAAGCCGTCTGAAAAATCAGGCGGCTTTTTCTTTATCTTTTAAGAACTATCTTGTGCTGGCTCTTATACTTTCTATAGCGTTTTTCTCAAGGCGGCTGACCTGCGCCTGAGAAATTCCGATTTCCCGTGCAACCTCCACTTGAGTCTTCCCCTTAAGAAATCTTGAATATAATATCTGCTTTTCCCTATTCCCGAGTTTTTTCATTGCATCCTTCAGCATTATGCTTTCAAGCCAGTTTTTATCGTCATTTTTATCCCCTATCTGATCCTCGACATATATGGTATCTCCTCCATCGGAAAATACCGGCTCGCTGAGCGAAAGCGGATCGACAATGCTTTCCAGAGCAATGACAACTTCTTCTTTTGGAAGTCCCATTTCGGAAGCAATTTCCTCAATTTTGGGTTCTCTTTGAAGATTCATTTGCAGCTTTTCCTTTACCCGCATGGCATGATATGCAGTATCTCTTATGGATCGTGAAACCCTAAGCTGTCCGTTATCCCTTAAAAATCTTCTCAATTCACCCAAAATCATAGGGACTGCATAGGTTGAGAATTTAACATCAATATCAAGATTAAATCGGTCAATGGCCTTTATAAGTCCTATACATCCGACCTGAAACAAATCATCCGGATTTTCCCCGCGGGAAGAAAATTTCTGCACGGCGCTTAACACCAAGCGAAGATTGCATTTTATAAGCTTTTCCCGTGCAGATTTGTCTCCGTCGTGAGCCGCTTTCAGCAGTTTCATCTTTTCCTTCTCGCTTAGTACCGTTAATTTTGAGGTGTCCACACCGCAAATTTCCACTCTGCTGTACTGCATCAAATCCCGCCTTATTTTTTTT
>CABMOR010000179.1 GCA_902388225.1 uncultured Oscillospiraceae bacterium
AAGCCGGTTGTTTTCCACGCAGAAATCAATAGCCCGCTGAACCGTTTCCGACGCCTCAAGATTTGGAGTTCCGGGAATTCCGCCGGGCAAAATCACACCTATAAGCTCGTCGTTTAACTTTATTTCCTCCTCGGTTTTATCCGCCTTTACATAAATGTCATGGGTGCCGCGAATTTCCTTCCCGCCAATGCCTACAGTAACGACAGAAAGACCCGCGCGTCTGAGATAATCAACCGTGGTAATGGCTTCAACCTCTTCAAAACCGTCTGCAAGAAACAAATAAATCATAATACCGACTCCTTAACGATCTTAATAATTTTTTGATGTATTTCCTCCACCGAGAGCGGCAGTCCGTTTTCGGCGCATTTAACCACTTTCCAGCCGCATTTTTCCGAGGCATATTGTGCGGCAGAATAACAGTTGTTCAAAAACTCTGTGTTTTTTTCGTGAATGTCCTTTTTGGTTTCATCCCCAGCGTATCTTGAGGTCATGAGCTTTTGGGAGATGTCAATAGGCATATCAAGATAAATAACAAGGTCGGGCTTTGGAATTCCAAGCTTGTTATACTCAAAATCCTCCGCCCATGTAATAAATTCGTTCTTTTCACGGCTTGTGCTTAATTTGCACATTTGGTATATAATATTTGAGGTTGCATAACGGTCGGACACAAATACAGTTCCGTCTTCATAGTCGTCTTTCCAATCGGTAACAAAAGAAGCAAACCTGTCAACCGCATAAAATGACGAGGCCGCAAAAGGGCCCACATCGTCCGCATTGTTTCCCAGTTCTCCATTTAAATACATCCTTACAAGGGCGCTGGAATCGCTTTCGTAACACGGGAATGACAGCTTTCGAACCTTTGAAAATTGGTTTTTTAAAAATTCATACAAAAGCGGCGTTTGCGTACCCTTACCGCTTCCGTCAAGACCTTCGATTACAATAACCTTGCCAATCATATACAACACCGTTTAATCATAATTTCTTATGGTAAATTATAATAAAATTTGCTTTTAAAGTCAACCTTTTACTGCACAAAATCCCTTTATCAAAGCAAAAAAGTCTCCCGAAAGAGACTTTTTTAGCCAATACAAATCTTATTTTAACTCAATTGCCTTTTTGGCCTTTTCCACAATGTTTTCGGGGCAAAGACCGTATTTTTTCAGCACCTCTCCCGCGGGACCCGAAGTGCCGAATTTATCCTCAACACCCACCCGTATAACCGGGGTGGGCACCGTCTCGGAAAGCAGTTCACTGACCGCTCCGCCCAGTCCTCCGATTATGGAGGCCTCCTCACAGGTAACAACAGCACCGGTTTCCTTTGCAGAATTTATTACAATGTCTCTGTCAAGAGGTTTGATGGTGTGAATATTAACCACGCGGGCGTCTATCCCCTGCCCCTTAAGGGCTTCTGCCGCCGCAAGAGACATTCCGGTCATAAGTCCGGTGGAAATTATTGTAACATCCTTGCCGTCCTTAAGCTTTACTCCCTTGCCTATTTCGATTTCATAATCAGGCTCGAAGATAAAAGGAACGGCCATTCTGCCAAAACGCAGATAAGTCGGACCCTCATATTCGGCGGCGGCACGAACACATGCCTTTGCCTCATATCCGTCTGCCGGGCTCAAAACGGTCATTCCGGGGATGGAACGCATGAGGGCTATGTCCTCGTTACACTGATGAGTTGCTCCGTCCTCTCCTACCGAAAGACCGGCGTGAGTGGCGGCAATTTTAACATTCAAATGGGTATATCCTACGGCATTTCTCACCTGCTCATAGGCACGTCCTGCGGCAAACATGGCGAATGAACTGCAAAATACCAGCTTGCCTGCAGCCGTAAGTCCGGCAGCAACTCCTATAAGATCCTGCTCTGCAATTCCGCAGTTAAAGAATCTGTCGGGAAATTCTTTTTTAAAGACCGATGTTTTGGTTGCACCCGAAAGGTCGGCATCCAGAACTATCAAATTATCATACTTATGTCCGATTTCGGCCAGCGCCTCGCCATAAGCTTCTCGGGTGGCCTGCTTTTTTATATCTGCCATGGATAATCCTTCCTTTCTTATTCTTTCTCAAGCTCGCAAAGAGCCGATTGAAGCTCGCTCATGGCGATTTTATACTCTTGCTCGTTGGGAGCGGCTCCATGCCAGGAAGCCTTGTTTTCCATAAAGGAAACGCCCTTACCCTTGGTGGTTTTCATGATTATTGCCGTGGGCTGTCCCTTGGTCGTGCGGGCTTCTTTAAAGGCAGAATCAAGCTGGTCAAAATCGTTTCCGTCAACCTCTATAACGTGCCAGTTAAAGGCCCTGAATTTTTCGGGAATGGGATAGGGCGAGTTGACATTATCAAGCTCTCCGTCAATTTGAAGATTATTGTTATCCACAATGGCCACAAGAGTGTCAAGTTTTTTGTGGGAGGCAAACATGGCCGCTTCCCAAACCTGACCCTCTTCAAGTTCTCCGTCTCCGAGAATGGAATAGACGCGGAATCGGTCGCCGTCAATCTTGGAGGCAAGAGCCATTCCGCAGGCAACCGAAATTCCCTGACCGAGGGAACCCGAGCTCATATCAACTCCCGGAGTACCCTTCATGTCGGGATGACCCTCAAGGAAGGAATCGGTCTTTCTCAGGGTTTTTAAATATTCCACAGGGAAATATCCCCGATTTGCCAGAGCCGAATAAAGGCCGGGAGCCGTGTGCCCTTTGGAAAGCACCATTCGGTCTCTTTCCTCCCATTTGGGGTTTTTCGGGTCAATGTTCATTTCCTTAAAATAAAGATATGCAAGCACATCGGCAATCGAAAGAGAACCGCCGGGATGACCCGATTTTGCATTAAACACTCCCTCAATTATGCCCATTCTAATCTTGCATGCCGTTATTTGGAGCCTTCTTTTTTCATTAGTATCCAAAGCTCTCCACTCCTATCTCTTTTTTATTTGCATCCTTTCGAGTCGATAAAGTCGGCCACAGCGCCGTCCTCACAACCGCACGAAACATAGTCTGCAATTTTTTTGATTTCATCCGGCGCTTCGCCCACGGCGCAGGAGCATCCCGCCGCCTCAAGCATGGTAACGTCGTTATAATAATCCCCTATAGCGCAAATGCTCTCAAGGGGAATATGATACATTTGGGAAACTTCTCTGATTGCGGCGCCTTTTTTTGCACCCATGGGAAGAAGCTCAAAAAGTGTCGGCTCGCTT
>CABMOR010000180.1 GCA_902388225.1 uncultured Oscillospiraceae bacterium
ATTTATCAAATTAATAAAATATTAAATTCTTCGGGAAAGCTTTGGCAGCATTTCCTCCTTGTATTTCTTGAACTTCCCTTCATCAAGAGCCAATCTTATTTCTTCCATAAGGGTGTTGTAAAAATAAAGATTATGCATTACCGCCAGCCTCATTCCAAGCATTTCCTTGGAAACCAGCAGGTGTCGGATGTAGGCACGGCTGAAGCTTTGACAGACCGGACAGTCGCATTCTCTGTCAACAGGTTCTGTATCAAGAGCGTATTTTGCGTTGTTAATGTTTATAACTCCGCTTTTGGTAAAGAGGTGACCGTGACGGGCATTTCGGCTTGGCATAACACAGTCAAAAAGGTCCACTCCCCTATCCACAGCTTCGAGTATGTTAGCAGGAGTACCGACACCCATTAAATAACGAATCTTGTCGTCGGGAGCATAAGGCTCAACCGCCGAAATAATCCTATACATATCCTCGGTTGGCTCTCCTACGGCAAGGCCTCCAATGGCGTATCCGTCAAGGTCGAGATTTGCTATCTGTTTCATGTTTTCAATTCTTATATCTTCAAAAACGCATCCCTGGTTAATTCCGAAAAGAAGCTGATTTTTATTCAATGTGCCTTCAAGGGAGTTGAGCCGCTTCATTTCGGTCTTGCATCGTTCAAGCCACCTAACCGTTCTTTCGGAGGACTTTTTTGCATATTCATATTTTGCCGGATTTTCCACACATTCATCAAATGCCATGGCAATTGTCGAACCGAGATTTGACTGAATTTTCATGCTCTCCTCAGGACCCATAAAAATTTTGTGTCCGTCTATGTGGGAATTGAACTCCACACCTTCCTCGGTAATATGGCGCAGCTTTGCAAGGGAGAAAACCTGAAATCCTCCGCTGTCGGTGAGAATGGGACCGTCCCAACGGGAAAATTCCTGAAGCCCGCCGAGTGTCCTGACATTTTCATCCCCCGGACGCAAATGCAAATGGTAGGTGTTTGAAAGCATAACCTGACATTTGACAGACTTAAGGTCGAGGGCGGAAAGGCCGCCTTTTATTGCCGCGCAGGTGGCTACATTCATAAATGCGGGGGTTTCAAAACTTCCGTGAACCGTTGTAAATTTTCCCCGTCTTGCAAATCCTTCTTTTTTAATCAGTTTATACATTTAGAAACTCCGTTTAACAAAAATTTTGTCTTGGAATATTATAATATAGCCATCGCATCTCCAAAGCTGAAAAAACGATATTTTTTTTCGACGGCAATTTTATAGGCATTCATTGTGTTTTCATGCCCGGCAAATGCCGAAACGAGCATAATAAGCGTGCTTTCCGGAAGATGAAAGTTGGTCACAAGGCCGTCCATACATTTGAATTTATATCCCGGATAGATAAAAATATCGGTGCTTCCGGAGCATTCTTCCATTATTCCGTTCTCCCTTGCCGCCGATTCAAGCGTCCTGCAGCTGGTTGTTCCGACGCATATAACGCGATTCCCGGAATTTTTTGTGGCATTTATAAGGTCGGCCGTAGCCTTTGGAACATAATATCTTTCGGAATGCATTAGATGATCTTCGATTTTTTCTTCCTTCACAGGGCGAAAAGTTCCAAGCCCCACGTGAAGCGTCACATATCCGACATTGACGCCCTTTTCCTTAAATCTTTCAAAAATTTTGTCGGTAAAATGCAGACCGGCGGTAGGAGCCGCGGCCGATCCGAGATTTTTTGCGTATATAGTTTGATACCTGGAATTGTCGTTAAGCTTTTCGGTTATGTACGGAGGAAGGGGCATGTTGCCGATTTTGTCGAGAATTTCATAAAAATTCCCCTCATATTCAAATTTAATCACCCGATTGCCGTCCTCTTTCACTTCGGCGACTTCGCAAAAAAGCTCTCCCTCTCCGAAGGAAAATCTGTCCCCCGGTTTTGCCTTCTTTCCGGGGCCTGCAAGGCATATCCAATCGCCGTTTTTCCGTTCTTCGAGCAAAAGAAATTCCACAACCGCACCGGTGGGAATTTTTGTGCCGTAAAGTCTTGCGGGAAGGACCTTTGTGTCGTTTAAAATAACAGTGTCGCCCTCATTCAAAAGATCGGGCAGGTCAAAAAATTTAAGATGCTCGATTTCCCCCGTCTTGCGGTTTAAATACATAAGAGAAGAGTTGTCTCTTTTTTCGCAGGGGTGCTGAGCAATAAGTTCTTTCGGAAGATGGTAAAAAAAATCGCTTTTATTCATGTTTTCCCTCTTATTTTAGTTTGACAAAGTAAGGCTAAAATGATATTATATTTAGAAGTAATTTGTATTATAGTACAGATGCGTTTTTTTTACAAGCCATTTATTGATTTTGGAGGGACAAATAATGAAAAAATACAATGTCGGCATTATAGGCGCAACCGGAATGGTAGGTCAGCGCTTTGCCACCCTGCTTGAGAACCATCCTTGGTTCAAGGTTGCAGCTCTTGCCGCCAGCAGCCGCTCTGCAGGGAAAAAATATGAGGACGCCGTTTCCTCACGTTGGGCAATGGACACCCCTATTCCTGAAAATTTAAAGGAAATGGTTCTTTTTGACGCCGACGCCGACAAACAAAAGGTTGCCGAAATCTGCGACTTTGTTTTCTGTGCTGTTGATATGAAAAAGGATGAAATTTTAAAGCTTGAAGAGGCTTATGCAAAGCTTGAGTGTCCCGTGGTTTCCAACAACAGCGCCAACCGAGCAACCCCCGATGTTCCCATGGTCGTTCCAGAACTTAACGCCGACCATATCGAAATTATAAATTCTCAGAGAAAAAGGCTGGGAACCAAAAAGGGCTTTGTGGCAGTTAAATCCAACTGCTCGCTTCAGTCCTATGTTCCCGCCCTCTTCCCTCTTGAAAAATTTGAACCCGAAAAGGTACTTGTTTGTACATATCAGGCCATTTCAGGTGCTGGAAAGACCTTTGAACGCTGGCCTGAAATGATAGACAATGTCATTCCATACATCGGCGGCGAGGAAGAAAAATCCGAACAGGAGCCCTTAAAAATTTGGGGTCACATTGAGGGCGACAAAATTGTAAATGCCACCCGCCCCGCATTTACGGCTCAGTGTATTCGTGTTCCCGTCACCAACGGCCACCTTGCGGCGGTATTTGTCACCTTTAAAAACAAGCCTTCA
>CABMOR010000181.1 GCA_902388225.1 uncultured Oscillospiraceae bacterium
TTTGCCCAAAATGAATGCGATGTGGCGGTGATGGAAACAGGCCTTGGAGGCAGGCTTGATTCCACCAATGTTTTTGAAAAGCCGCTTTGCACGGTCATAACCTCCGTTTCCACCGACCACACGGCGGTTTTGGGGGATACTGTTGAAAAAATAGCCTTGGAAAAGTGCGGAATAATAAAAGAAGGGTGTCCTATTGTGACCTCATCTACCCAACCGACGGAAGCCATGGAGGTCATAAGGGCGGTTTCAAGCAGCAAATCCGCCCGGTTAGCCTTGGCCGACCCAACCCAGGCGGACCTGCTTTTTGACACTCTTTCCGGCAATGACTTTGTTTATAAAAACCTTAATTTGCATCAGCCTCTTGCCGGTACATTTCAGGTGGAAAATACAATTCTGGCGGTGGAGGCGGCAAAAACAGCCTTTCCCGACATTGATGACAGGGACATTGCGGAAGGAATCTCAAAGGTTCGCCATCCCGCAAGATTTGAGGTCATGTCAAAAAGTCCTCTCATAATTCTCGACGGAGCCCATAACGAAGGAGGGGCCTGTGCTCTTGCCGATTCTCTCAAAAAATATCTGCCCGAGAGGCGGCTGTTCGGAATATGCGGAATGCTCAAGGACAAGGAATATGAAAAGGCAATGGACCGCCTGGCTCCTCTTTTCGATGAAATAATAACAGTTACACCGCAAAATCCCAGGGCTCTTCCGGCTGAACAGCTGGCCGGGGAGCTAAGGAAAAGGGTAAAGAAGGTATCGACTGCAAAGGTAGACGAAAATCTCATAAAAACAGCGGCCGAAAGAGCCGACGGACGCCCCATAGTTATCTTCGGTTCCCTTTATCTTGCGGGGGAGATTTATAAATATTTTGAATAGAAAAACCCGCGGAAGGTTCTAATCTTCCGCGGGTTTTCGCTTTAGAAATTACCCTTGCTTTCAAGCCGTTCACAGCATTGGTCGGTTTTAGGGATTTGGGGCTTTTCGGGGGCGGGGGAGGTGGAGCTTCCGAGCCCGGTGGTTTCGGAAAAGATAACATTTGACTTTACGGCGTTAACCGCGTCGGTGGGAATGATTATCTTGGCCGCCTTGCCGTCTGAAAGTTTAACGAGGGATTCGTATTTTTTAAGTTCCAAAACCGCCGAATCGGGGCAGGCTTCCTTAAGCATTTTAAGACCTTCGGCCTCGGCTTCTTTGGCCAGCTTTACGGCCTTTGCCTCACCCTCGGCACGGGCAATCCGGGCGTCTCTTTCACCTTCTGCGGCAAGTATCATAGCCGCCTTGTCGCCTTCGGCACGGGTAATGGCCGCCGCCTTGTGAGCCTCGGCTTCGAGTAGGGTCTGACGTTTGTCACGCTCGGCCTTCATTTGCTTTTCCATGGCATTTTGTATTTCGGCGGGAGGAATGATGTTTTTAAGCTCGACTCGGTTGACCTTAATTCCCCATTTGTCGGTGGCTTCGTCGAGAATGGAGGTCATCTTGCCGTTTATGGTGTCTCTTGAGGTGAGGGTTCCGTCAAGCTCCAGCTCGCCTACGATGTTTCTCAGGGTGGTAGCCGTGAGATTTTCAAGGGCGCTAATGGGATTGACCGCTCCGTAGGTGAACAGCTTTGAGTCAAAAATGGTGTAATAAACAACCGTATCTATCTGCATGGTTACATTGTCTTTGGTTATGACCGGCTGGGGAGGGGAGTCGAGCACGTGTTCCTTTAAGGTTATGGTCTTTGCGATTCTGTCCAAAAAGGGGATTTTTACATGTATGCCGGGACCCCAGGTGTGCTTGTATTTTCCAAGGCGTTCGATGACAAATTCCGAAGCCTGGGGAACTATACGGATGTTGACCAGAAGAAGTATTATAACTATAAGGGCTGCCGCTATGAGCAAAACTGTTTCTATACCTATTGCCATTTTTCATTTCTCCTTTTTTCTTGAGTATAACATATAGTCTGCCCAAAATCAACAATCTAAAAAACAAAAACCGACAAGGATTTTACAGGTAAAAAGCCCCAACCAAAAAAGGCTGAGGCTTAAATTTTGAATTTTTATGCCAATCCTTCCGAAATACCCATAAGAATTATACCGGTACCGGCAAGGGCAATGGAGATATATTGGATAGAAGTGAGCTTCTCCTTGAGGATAAGCCGAGCCCAAACCACCGAGAAAAGGCAGTAGGAGGAAATCATAGGAGCGGCCACAATGGTGTTTTCGGCGATTGCATAAATGTATGCAAGCTGACCTGCTGTTTCGCACACAGCTCCGGTCAGACGGAATTTTTCACCCTTAAGCGACAGCTTTTCCCTCTTTATAATGAAAACAAATATGAAACAAATAATTGCCATGAGCAGGAAGGTCAGCTCATATGCTATGTTGGCGCTTTCTTCCGAAAGAACTCCCGAAACTACGTTTCCGGCCTCGTCCTCTTCAATAAGAAGCATGCCGTCAAAAAACGTTCCCAGCGCGTCTATAATGCAGTAGGCAATGGGCAGGAATATGGCAATAAAGCTGTGGGTATATTTGCGGTCGATCTGCTGACCCTTCAAAAGGCGATCCTGCTTTTCATATTTGCGCTCCAGCACCGAAAGCAGAATAATACCGGCCAAGATAAATCCTACGGCAACGATTTGAAGAGGGGTTATTTCCTGATCGAGCAGGAAGTAACACATAACGGCCGCCACAGCTCCCGAACAGTTGCATATTGGGGTAGAAACCGACAGCACAAGATAGCGAAGGCCTATATAGCCCAGTATCATGGACAGTATGTACATACTGGAGGCCGGGAGGTAGGTTATCATGTCGCCGAGACTAAACTCAGCTCCTCTTAAAAGCTCAATACCGGCGTGAATTCCCATGACAACACCGACGGCGATTACTATTTTCCACTGGGTGTATTTTTCATTTTTGTCTGACCCCATTTTTGTGAACAGGTCGGAACCGCTCCAAAAGAATATTGCGACAAGCGCGAGTATAAACCACATTTTCCCTATTCCTTTACAATGATTTTAAACAGCTCGGCCGCTCGGTCTTTCATGTCCGAAAGATAAAGCCAGCCGAACAAAGCTTCAATCCCCGTCGCCGCATGATAGTCTGCGGCGGTGGCGTTTTTTGCCGAGTGGGCGGGGTGGGCG
>CABMOR010000182.1 GCA_902388225.1 uncultured Oscillospiraceae bacterium
TCTTAAAGAATATATTTTTTGTGTAGTGACCAAATCGTATGCCAAATGCCTGCTGATACCAAGCATTTTGCGCAACTGATTTATTGAAACAACATCCGGATATTCCGGAAACATATACTTATAAAGTGCCTCTTTTTTATTGTTATTCATATAAAAATCTCCTTTGTTTTTCTCTCCTGACTTCTCTCCAAAACGCAAAAACAGGCAAAAATCAGGTTTTTTTACGCGTTTAATTTGCATACGAAACGACCTGAAACTGCCTGAAAATACCCGAACCTGACACGTTGATTCGAACTCTCGAAATCAGTTGTACCTCACGGTACCGTGGGTTCGAATCCCACCGTCTCCGCCACAAGTCCACCGTAATTTTAACGGAATTTCGGTGGGCTTTTTATATACGGCTTTCGGTTTATGTGACGGAGATTGCCTCATTGAAAAAAACCAAAAATGTGTTATAATGTTTATAACCAATCGGTACTACGGAGAATATGTGTTATGAAGTTGAAGGAACGGGCGAAAAAACTAAAAACCGATATACCGGCTGTGTTTCTTGCATTGAAGCACAGTAAAACACCTGTCTTGGCAAAGATAACGGCTGCTGTTACGGTATGCTATGTTCTTTCGCCGATTGACCTTATTCCCGATTTCATCCCCGTGCTGGGATACTTGGACGATGTGATTATATTGCCTGCTCTGATTACGCTGACAATAAAGCTGATTCCCAAAGACGTGTGGACGGAATGCCGTGAAAAATCAGAAGGTTTGTGGGAGGACGGAAATCCAAAGAAATGGTATTACGCTATCCCTATTGTCACCGTATGGGCGATTATAAGTTGTTGATATGAACATGCTCCGTAAAGAAACAGCCTCCGTTTTCCATAAATAAAACCACTCTTTCGATTGATGCATTTGTTCTGCGCCAATAAAAGATAGGTTTTTTCGCTTTGTATAAAACAAATTATTTTATAAATTTTTCCGCCCATTCTTGTTCTTTAAATCCTACAATGACAAAGTCATCGCCAATTAAAAGCGGTCTTTTCACTAGCATACCGTCCTTTGCGAGCAGGCTTAACATTCCTTCCTCGGTCATAGAGGGAAGTTTATTTTTTAGGTCTAATGATTTATACAAAAGTCCGCTTGTATTAAAGAATTTCCTTAGAGGCAGCTTGCTTAACCTGTACCAAGCAGTCAATTCTTCAAAAGTGGGATTGTCGATTTTTATGTCACGCAGTTCATATTTGATTTTGTTATCATCAAGCCATTTCTTTGCCTTACGGCAGGTTGTACATTTCGGATAGCAAATAAATTTTAACATAATCTTCTCCTTTACTTTTTTCCAACTTTCCTAATTATAATCAAAAAGCCTTGTAATAGCAATCTGTTTTTCTGTTTTGAATAGCTTTTTTGCTTTGGAATTTACAGCAAGGTAAATGTACTTCGCCTGCATTCTAGCACTTTTTCCTTACGCAGTTTACCGATTTCCGAAGACAGTCCGCTTCGTTCCACCTCAAGATAATCGGCAAGTTCCTGACGGTCATACGGAATTGTAAAGGTACGGCTTTTTGCCTTTTTTGCCTGCGCAAGCAGATATGTCATCAGCTTTTCCCGTGTACTGCGTTTGGAGGTGATTTCGATTTTTCCATGCAGAACAAGATTTTTCTTTGCAACGATGTTAAGAAGATTTAAAATCACCTGAGAGTAAAAGACACAGGCGTTACCCCACGGGTGTGTAATACGCCGTGCTTCTATTAACAAAATTTCGGTATCTTCTGCGGCGACCGCATCAAGGGGAAGTAATTCAAGTCCCGCACAGCAGAAAGCTTCACCGAACAGCTGCGGCGGCTCAATATTTGCCACAATACTGCGGTTGCCGTAATAATCCACCCTGACAAGCTGAACGCCGCCTTTAAGTACAATACCGAAATACCTTGCTTTATCCCCTTCGGCAAATACGGTATCGCCTTTCTCATAGCTATATTCTTTTGCTCCCATACATTTGAGAATTTCGATTAGATTTTCATCCTCAATCTCATTGAAAAGCGGACACTTACGCAAAACATCAAAATTTTTTTTCATATTTTCTTCGTTTGTTGAAATTTCAATATAAATTACAGTCACCTTATAGTATAATCAGCTTGTAAAAAAATAAACCGAAAGGAGAAATACAAAATGTTCAGAAAAATAATTAAAATCAATCAAGAAAAATGCAATGGGTGCGGTGCTTGCGCCGCCGCCTGTCATGAGGGCGCCATTCAAATGGTTGACGGAAAGGCAAAGCTGACTCGTGAAGATTACTGCGACGGCTTAGGCGACTGTCTTCCCGCCTGCCCGACAAATGCGATTTCTTTTGAGGAGCGCGAAGCACCCGCCTACAATGAAGCGGCGGTCAAGGCGTCACAAGCCGCAAAAACCGCAAAAGAGCAGGTTGTTCTTCCCTGCGGTTGTCCGGGAACCCAATCAAAGGCAATTCGTCGAGACTCGGCATCCGCGCATACCGAAAAGGTCAAAAGCCAGCTTTCACAATGGCCTGTGCAAATCAAGCTTGTTCCTGTTAACGCTCCGTATTTAGACGGCGCCAAGCTTCTTATCGCCGCCGACTGCACAGCCTTTGCCTACGGAAATTTTCACAATGAATTTATCCGCAGTCATGTCACGCTTATCGGTTGTCCTAAACTTGATCAAGGCGACTATACCGACAAGCTGACACATATTATTTCAGCTAACAATATTAAAAGCGTGACCGTTGTCCGCATGGAGGTGCCCTGCTGCGGCGGACTTGAAAATGCCGTCAAGCGTGCGCTTAAAGCAAGCGGAAAATTTGTCCCGTTACGGGTGGTTACAATCTCAACCGACGGAAGAATATTGGACTAATTTTGATTCTTTTTTGTATTTTTGCGGAAGCTTCTCTTTTGCTCTTTTTCCTCCCAAAATAAGAAAAGACTGTTGAAAAAAGTCAAACAAAGTTTTAAAGGGTATTTTTGTATGTAAAGAAATGTTGATTTTAGGCCGCTCACATGATATAATAACCTCACGAAATAGTGGCTAAATCAAGGATTTAGACTATTTCGGAGAACATTGAATGACT
>CABMOR010000183.1 GCA_902388225.1 uncultured Oscillospiraceae bacterium
TGAAAACAGTGCGGTTATACCCGTTTCCAAGGTTTCGGCAGGTTTTGCCGGCGGAACGGCCGATATTTTGAATTATGAAAAAAAGGCGGCCGACGGAGGAGCGGGTGCCGGCGGAAAGGTTACCATAACCCCCATGGCCTTTATTGTCAGGGAAGAGAGCGGAATAAAAATTGTAGGAATTCCCGACGGTGACGAAAAATCTCAACGGTCGGGTCTGTTTTCCGGCCTGATAGGCGCCGGAATGGAGGCTCTTGCGGCCAAAAAGGCGGCAAAAACCGACAGCGAGATTACGGTCACCGAAAGTGACAGCGTCGCGGGAGGAAAAATCAAAAGAAAATTCAGAAAATCAACCGAAATAAAATAGAAAATACAACCCCTGTGCCGGTCCAGAAAATGGCTGTAACCGCCTTTTTTATTCGGCGGTTTCTGTTGCGGCGGGAGGATGGCGTTTGAGCTGTTTTGGAAACGGGCGGACGCTTACAGCCGTTTAAAAAGCTGTTCCACTGGGCTTCAAGCTGTTGCTGTGAAAGCTTTGCACCGCTTTCGGTGACGAAAAGTATCGCCCTTTCAAAAAAGGGATTTCCTGTTTCCTTTATTTCTATGGTCTGACGGTTAACTCCTCTTATCATAAGGCTCCTCCTTTTGGTTGGTTCAGGGATATTATTAACAAGAAAAATTTGGTTTATTCAGCTTTTGGGAGGCGACGGTATGAAAAGGGTCATGTTCGGCGGAAGCTTCGATCCGGTGCATATTGGGCATGTTTCGTTGGTAAAGACCCTGCTTTTGGAACAGGACGTCGGTATTGTGACGGTGGTTCCGGCCAAATGCTCTCCCTTTAAAACCGACAAAAAGCTCTGTGAAAACCAAAAAAGACTGGAAATGTGCCGTCTGGCATTTGAAGGTATTCCAAATGTTGAAATTTCCGATATGGAATTTGAAATGCCAAGCCCCAGCTTTACTGTAAGTACCCTCAAGGAGCTGAAAAAACGCTTTCCCGGCGACTCGCTGGGGCTTCTTATGGGGGGAGATTCGGTAATGGGACTTTGCCGATGGAAGGAATATGACAGAATTCTTCAGATGGCCGAAATCTTTGCCGCCGTCAGAGAAGACGCCGACCTGAATGCCATAAAAAATGAGCTTGAGAGGCTTTTTGCCCATTATAGAATTGTCAACATGCCAAAGCTTCTTGTTTCCTCCACCGAAATAAGAAGCAGACTTGCAAAGGGAATGTCCTGCGAGAAATTTCTTTGCCCTAAGGTGGAAAAATATATAACCGACAACCGACTTTATCAAGATTAAGGAGCAGAGCTATGGACGGAGAAAAGTATATTGAAATCATTCGCCCGAGAATGAGCGAGCGGAGATTTATTCATTCACTTAATGTGGCCGAAGAGGCTGTGCGGCTCTGCGACAGATACGGCGGGGATAGGGAAAAGGCGTATACGGCCGGAATACTTCACGACATTATGAAGGAGGCCGACCCCAATTTACAGTTGCAAATTCTGTCGGAGAATGGTATAATGCTCGATATAGTGTCGCAAAATTCTCAAAAGCTTTGGCATGCAAAGTCGGGCGCGGCATTTTGTAAATACATACTTCACATTGAAGATGAGGATATTATAAACGCAATATCCTATCACACCACGGCCCGAGCAGGTATGAGCCTGCTTGAAAAGATTATATATCTTGCCGATTATATCGGGGAGGACAGAAATTATCCCGGTGTGGAGCAGATGAGAAGCGCCGTGAAAGATTCCATGGAAAGCGGTATGGAATTTTCACTGAGTTTTTCCATAATCGACCTTGTAAAGAGAAAAAAGCCGGTTCATCCCGATACGATGGCGGCCTTTAACGAATTGTTTTTGAAAGAGAAAAATGGGTGAAAAAATGTCGGACAACAGAAATTCAAGAGATATATACAGCAGTTCCCGTCCCCGAAGCCATGTGAAAACATCGGCCTCAAGGGTCAGGAGCGGATCAAGTGGCGGAAGGCAAAACGACCGCTCCCGTAATCCTAAGAAAGGTTCCCGGGGAAAGAGGGTGGCAGTCAATGTTGCGCTGTCGCTTGTTTTGGTGATATGCATAGGACTGACGGCCGTATGTATTAAGTACCCCAAGCTTCCCTCCATTATTTTCGGGGGATTAAGAAGAGATAATAACGAGTCGGTTGAACAGCAAATGGAGGATGTCGTCAACAGCCCCACCGAGGATGTTTCCTATTTTCTCGTTACCGGAACCGACCTTTCCGGGGATTTGACCGACATAATAATGGTTGTCTGCTTTAACATTAAGGACAAAACGGTCAATATTTTGCAGATACCGAGAGATACTTACATCGGAAGCGACATCGACAGCGGCAAAATAAACGCAGTTTATGAATCGGCAAAGGAAGGTCAGTCGAGAATAAATGTTCTGATGAAACGCATAAATGACTATCTCGGACTTCCCATCGACCATTATGCCGTAGTATCCATTTCGGCCTTCAGAGAGATTGTCGACGTGCTGGGAGGTATTTATGTGGATGTTCCGGTCGAGATGGACGCCAACGACACCGAAGAGGTATGGTATCACTATGAAAAGGGCAGGAATCATCTGACCGGAGGAATGGCCGAGGCCTTTGTCCGCCACCGTGACAGCTACGCCATGGGCGACCTCGGGCGGGTGGAAGCCCAGAGAAATTTCTATGCCGCCTTCATAAAGGAAGTCCTGAGTATGAGTCTGACCCAAATGGCCGGCGTTGCCGACAAATGCTATGACGACATTACCACCGACATGAGCGTCGGTACAATATTAAGCTATGCCAGTGCCCTTAAGGGAATGAACATGGACAGCATAAGCTTTTATGCCGTTCCAGGGCAGCCCGGATATTACAGTCCCCAGGGAGTTCAGCGTTCCTATTATTCCATTCATAAGAAGGAATATGTGGAGCTTATAAACGAGCATTTTATGCCCTACTCCGACCGGCTTTTGACGGTTGATGACATTAAGATTAAGGAGCTTCACACCCAGTATGAGCCCAGCTATCTCACCAACGAC
>CABMOR010000184.1 GCA_902388225.1 uncultured Oscillospiraceae bacterium
CGCCGAAAGCGCCGTCCTTTTTCTGTGTACGGTGGGACTTGCCATAACCGCATGTATCGACCCCGACGATTTGGTAAAACAGGTGGCCTGTGTTTTTATCGGATTTGTGGGCTTTGTCCTTCTGACCGTTATTCTCACCCATCAAAATATCGTTTTGGCTCTTCGTCCATATGTTGCGATATTTGCCGTTTTGCTTCTTTTTATCACCGCCTTCTTCGGAATAAACTTCAACGGTTCCCGCAACTGGCTCAGCATCGGGGGGGTAACCTTCCAGCCTTCCGAATTTGCAAAGGTGGCCTTCATTTTTTCGGGAGCGGCGGCTCTTTATCCCGCCGACCTAAAGCTCAAAAGCCGTTTGCTTTTTCTGTGTTTTTCGGGCGCATGCATGGCCGCTCTTGCCAAAATGGTCGACTTCGGTGCCGTGGCCATTTTCTTTGTGGCCATGATAGTCATTCTGCTTATGAGGCAAACCGATACTAAATTTGTGATTGCAATTATTGCCGTTGCCGTTCTCGGGGCGACCCTGCTCATTGCCGTATTCCCCCACATTGCCTCCCGTTTCGGCGTTTGGGGACATATTTGGGAGCAGGCGAGCGGAGCCGGTTATCAGCAAACCCGCACCCTCGTTGCCGCCGCCAGCGGAGGACTCCTCGGCCTCGGAGGGGGAAACGGAACCCTTCACAACATAATTGCCGCCGACACCGACCTTGTTTACGGTATCGTCTGTGAGGAATGGGGCTGGATAATCGCCTTTTGCGTTGCCGCCTGCTTTGCCGGTCTCGGATTTTATGCCGTCCGTCTCGCAAAACGTTGCCGTTCCCCCTACTTTGCCATTTCGGTCTGTGCCGCGGCCGCGGTCATGGTATTTCAGACCGCTCTGAACATATTCGGCTCCTCCGACATTTTGCCGCTTACCGGCGTAACCATAATGTTTGTCAGCCGAGGCGGAACCAGTCTTGTGGCGGCCTTCCTTTTCATGGCCTTTTTCAAGGGAGCCGAAATTCCGCCAAAGAAGCTTCCCGACGCCGATACCGACTATTCTTACGAAGGAGGCGGCAGACACTGAAACAGGTAATTTCCCGCTCGTTTGCGGTTATAATTGTCACACTGCTTTTCATAACCGGAATCTTTTTCTTTTACGCAAGGCTCTTTATAAACGGAGGCAAATGGGCAACCTATCCCACCAATCAGCACCTTTACTCCGACGGACGGCTTTTAAGGGCCGGAGACATAACCGACTCCAAGGGGGTCGTTCTTGCAAAGACCGAGGACGGCGAGCGTCATTTTAACGAAAATTATTACACCCGTGTGGCCACCGCCCACGCCGTGGGAGATCTTGAGGGCTTTGTTTCCACCGGCGTCCACGCCGCTTTTCTTCCCGAGCTCACGGGATATAACATTGTCAACGGCACCTATAACCAAAGCGAAAAGGGCAACGACATTCAGCTCACAATAGATTCCGACCTCTGCGTCACGGCTCTTAGAAGTCTCGGAAACCGTGCGGGAACGGTTGGGGTTTGTAACTATAAAACCGGCGAGATAATTTGCATGGTCAGCTCCTACTCCTTTGACCCCGAAGAAAAATCCTCCACCGAGGAACAAAAAGAAGGGGTTTATGTCAACCGTCTGCTTTCGGGGCAGTACACTCCCGGCTCGGTTTTCAAGCTGGTAACCTGTCTGTCGGCTCTGGAAAACTTCTCGGATTTTTCAAGCCGGACATACACCTGTGACCAAGGGGTTATTCTTGACCGGGAATGGCTGAGCTGTCTCGGAAACCATGGAACTCTCGGAATAAAGGACGGTCTCGCCCGCTCCTGCAACGCCGTTTTCTCTCAGGTTGCTCTTGATGTGGGAAAAACCGCTTTGACAAATACCGCCAACGAAATCGGATTTAACAAAACCCTTTACATGGACGGCGTAAAATGCGCCGAAAGCAGGTTTGACATTTCCGCCGCAAACGATATAGATACCGGCTGGGCGGGAATAGGTCAGTACACCGACATTGCCAACCCCTATCAATATATGCGCTTTATGGCGGCCGTTGCTAACGGCGGAGTCAGCGTATCACCCCACCTTATTAAATCCATAACCACTCCCGACGGAGTGGAAATCAGGGGGGAGAACAGGTCCGAAGAACGCCTAATAAGCGCCGACAGCGCAAATATTCTCAAAGAATATATGCGAAACAATGTGACCGAAACCTACGGAGATTCGTCCTTTTCCGGACTTGAGCTGTGCGCCAAGACGGGCACGGCGGAGGTGGGAGAAAATTCCACCCCCCATTCCTGGTTTGTGGGATTTTGCCGGTCGCCCGAAAAGCCCTACGCCTTTGTAGTCGTTGCCGAAAATTCCGGTTCGGGATTGGGGGTTGCTTCGGGTGTGGCCGCACGGGTGCTTCGTGCCGCCGACGCAGTTTGACGGTTTATTTCAAAGTAATTTGAGCATCCCTTCGGTCTTCACGGCCTATATTCTCTTTATGCTGTTTTTAAAAAAATAAAAAAACTTTAAAAAAAGGCTTGAAATTTCCCCTTAGATGTGATAGTATGATAGCACTGTTTATTTGAAGTAGAGAAAGAGGTGACTGGTTTGAAGGAAGGAATACATCCCGCTTATGAGGAGACCACCATTAAGTGTGCCTGCGGTAACGAGATCAAAACTCGCTCCACCAAGAAGGACATTCGTGTTGATATTTGCTCAAACTGCCATCCGTTCTTTACCGGAAGACAGAAGCTGGTCGACACCGGCGGACGTGTTGAACGTTTCAACAAGCGTTTCAATATCTCCAAGTAATGAAAAAATTGACCGTCCCTTGGGGCGGTCTTTTTTTAACTTCTTCCCTTTTTTAAGAAAATATGGTATAATTTTTTCACCACTTTAAAGAGGTGATTATTTGAAGGAATGTTTTTTTACGCCTACAGTTTCTGCCCTTGGAGAAATAACCGAAAAGCGGTCAAAATTTATTGCCGAAATACGCCCCGTTTCGGATGAAAAAGCGGCTATGGAATTTGTGGAGGAGGTGCGTTTAAA
>CABMOR010000185.1 GCA_902388225.1 uncultured Oscillospiraceae bacterium
AAATATATTTAATTGCAAAGCTTTTTTTCGTTGTAATCTTATATTTTGTGTGGTATAATTGTTCAAGTACTGGGATATTGTATTATACTTTAAGGGAGAGGATGAAAAAATGGCTTTTGACGGCGTCTTTTTAAGATGCATGACAAAGGAACTTTCCCCCCTTCTTATAGGCGCAAGGGTGGACAAGGTTTTTCAGCCTTCAAAAAACGTCCTCCTGCTCAGCATGCGCGGCCGTGATTTTTCCGGTAAGCTGCTCATTTCGGCCGACCCCTCGGGCGCCCGCATACAGCTTACAAATGCTTCAATGGAAAACCCCGCCTCCCCTCCCATGCTCTGTATGCTTCTCAGAAAGCGGCTGGTGGGCGCAAAGCTTTGCTCGATTGTTCAACCGGGGCTTGAACGGGTGGTTTTTCTGGAATTTGACGCTTCAAACGAGCTTGGTGACAGAATAAAGCTGACCCTTGCCTGTGAGGTCATGGGACGGCGGTCAAACATAATACTTGTTGACGAGAAGGGAAAGGTTGTCGACGCCATTCGCCGAACCGACGCCTCAGACACCGCAAGAATTCTCATGCCGGGTGCTCTTTATTCCCTTCCCCCCGCCGGAGATTGGCTGGATTTGACAGTCTGCCCCGCCGACGATGTCATAAATCAGCTTACCGGCTCGTCGGGAAAGGATTTGTCGTCGGCTCTGCTCAAAAAAATGCAGGGGCTTTCTCCCCTCATATGCCGGGAAATTGACCACCGGGTCACAGATGCGTCCGAAATACGCCCTTTGGATTTCGGAAGTATATACAAAGACCGTCTGAACAAAGAGCTTGAAAACTTAAAAGACATATGCGAAAGCGGAAGCTGCCGGCCGACAGTATTAAAGGACAGGGAAGGTAAGCCCTTTGACTTTTCCTTTATGCCGATTTTTCAGTACGGAAAGAGTTCAAAACCGGAAGAGTTCAATTCCCTTTCCGAGGCTCTTGACGCATATTATTCCGAGAGGGAGCAAAAAGCTCACATACGCGCCCTTTCTCAGGACATTTTAAAACAGCTTTCCAACGCCTCCTCCCGTATTGCAAAAAAAATAAACATCCGCAAGGCCGAGCTTGAAAAGGCCAGAAACAGCGAATTCAAGCGAAGATACGGCGAGCTCATAAAGGCCAACATTCACAGTATTCACCCGGGAGACGGCTTTTGCACCGTCACCGACTATTATTCTCCCGAGCTTGAACAAATAAAAATTCCTTTAAACCCCGCCCTTTCCCCCGCCCAAAACGCCCAGAAATATTTCAAGGAATACCGCAAGGCCTGCACTGCCTCTCAGCTCCTTGAAGGGTTTATTGAAAAAGGGGAGCAGGACCTCAAATATATCGACAGCGTCTTCGACGAGCTTTCCCGTGCCCAAAACGCCGCCGAGCTTTCGGAAATAAGAAGCGAGCTTGCCGAGGCGGGTTTTATCAAAAAGAAAAGGGATAAAAAAATCAGGGAAAAGCCCCTTCCTCCCCTTAAATTTCTTTCGTCCGATCATTTTATTATTCTTGCGGGACGCAACAACCGTCAAAACGATCGCCTGACCCTTAAGGAATCCGAGAAAAACGACATATGGTTTCATGTCAAGGACAACGCAGGAAGTCATGTCATCATAAAACAAAAGGGCACCGACATTCCCGACAGAACCATGACCGAGGCGGCCATAATCGCCGCCACCCTTTCAAAGGCTTCGGAAAGTCAGGGCGTTGCCGTGGACTTTTGTCCCGTACGCAGGGTCAAAAAACCGTCGGGAGCCCCCTTCGGGCTGGTGATTTACGAAAACTATAACACAGCATTTGTCACGCCCGATAAAAATCTTGTCAAAAAACTTGAAGATAACGCAAAAACGGAGGAGAAAAAATGAAACACGAAAAAATGGTGGTGCTGAGCGTGGGAGGTCCCCAGGCTCAAACCGTCGCCCGCAGAGTCAGAGAATGTGATGTTTTTTGCGAGGTGCTCCCTGCAAACATTACCCCCGAAAAACTGAAGGCCGCCGAACCAAAGGGCATTATAATCACCGGTTCCTTCAGTGATATTCCTCTTATTCACAGGGAAAAGCTGTCCTGGGTTGACAACCTGGGCGTACCTGTTCTTGAGGTTGGTCAGGGTGCGGGAATTTCGGTTGAAGCCCTGTCGGGGGGCAAGGGCAAAAACTGCCTTAACACCTTCCTTAAAAACACCTGTGAATTTTCGGGAGACTGGTCGGTCAAAGCCTTCATAGACGAAAGCGTTGAACAAATCAGAAATCAGGTCGGCGACGGCAAGGTGCTGCTCGGTCTTTCGGGCGGTGTCGATTCCTCGGTGCTTGCGGCGCTCCTTTCAAAAGCCATCGGCAACCGTCTCGTTTGTATTTTTGTCGACACCGGACTTATGCGTAAAAACGAAGGTGATCAGATTGAGGCGGCGTTTAAGGACCGTAATCTGACCTTTGTGCGGGTCAACGCCGAAACCAAGTTCCTTTTCAAACTTGTGGGAGTTTCCGACCCCGAACAAAAGCGCAAAATAATCGGTGAGGAATTCATCAGGGTTTTTGAAACCGAGGCGGCCAAATTCGGCGATGTGGAGTATCTCGCCCAGGGAACAATTTATCCCGATATCATCGAGTCGGGAATGCCCGGCGGAAAAATGGTCAAGAGCCACCACAATGTGGGAGGACTTCCGGAAAGCATGAACTTTAAAGGACTTGTCGAGCCCCTTAAAATGCTTTTCAAGGATGAGGTTCGCCGCCTTGCAGCCGAGCTTTCTCTTCCGGAATACATCGTCAACCGTCAGCCTTTCCCCGGCCCCGGGCTTGCCGTAAGATGTATCGGAATAATAACCAAGGAGCGGCTTGAAGTGCTTAGGGAAGCCGATGCAATCTTTTGCGAGGAAATAGAAAAAGCCGGATATTCAAAGAAAATCGGACAGTATTTTGCCGTAATACCCGAAACCCGCACCACCGCAGTTAGCGGCG
>CABMOR010000186.1 GCA_902388225.1 uncultured Oscillospiraceae bacterium
GGTTCAAATATATCACCTTGTTACGAAAAGCCTCGGCGGCCTCCACCGTGTCCACTCCGTCGATTTTCATCAGCACCATATTTTTATGAGCCCGGGCAGACTTGATTTTCAGAGAGATTTTGCCCTCTCTGTCAAGATAAAGAACATCAAATTCCGCAAGGAATTCAGGGCTGTCGCTCCATGGCTGAACCCTGACCTCCCCCCTTATCCCGTGGGTTCCGGTTATTTTTCCGGTTTCGATAAACTGTTTTTTCATATTATACTCCCATAGTTTTATAACAGTAATATTCTAACACGAAATATTCCTTTTGTAAACCGAAATAATTCAAAAGCCGCCCGAGTTTTCGAGCGGCCGTGAATATATAATTACTGTTCGGCGGGAAATTTTTGTATCTTTCCGACCGCATATTGAAGAATACAAAGCGCATCGGCAACCGAAACGCCCTCTTTTCCGTCAACATCGGCGGCAGCAAGCGCTTCGTCGTCAAGTGCTATTTTTCCGACAGCAGCTTGAAGAGCCATAAGAGCGTCGCCAACCTTGACCTCTTTGTCGCCGTCAATGTCGCCGTACATAAAGGCGTTTGAAACAAATTTTATTCCGTGCTCCTTTGCAAACTTTTCGGCAAAGGAACCGGGAACACCGAGTATGTAAAAACCGCTCTGAACGCCGTTAAAGGCGTCGTCGTCGATATAATTTACGCTTTCGGGAATTTCCATGCACTTAATCGACGTTTTGCAAACAACCATGTCGCGGAGAATTCGGTCGACGCCTTCGGCAGCAACAATTTTTGAAACGGGCGAACGGTTGAAAGAATCCTCATCAAAGTCATAAATGTTTCCGTTGATTTTAACCGTGGCTATATTGGTTCGTCCGAAGGCGCCGTTTCCGACCTTTGTTACGGTTTCGGGGAATTCGACCCGCGTAAGACCTTCGCAGGCAAGAAATGCGCCGCGGCCGATAGTTGTAAGGGAATTGCCGAGGGTCACTTTCTTTGCGGCGGCAACGCCGTTAAAGGCATAATCGCCGATTTCGGTTACTGTATCGGGAATAACGATCTGTTCGACAGCGGCGCAACCGTTAAAGGCGTTGTCTTCGATTATTCTCAGTCCCTCGTTAAGGGTGAGAGTATTGATTGCGGCACAGCCATAGAATGCGCTGTCCCTGACGGTGGTTACATTTGCGGGTATTTCTACCGCAGTAACAACAGAGCAGTTTTTAAATGCAGTGTCGGGAATTTCGGTAAGTCCCGTGCCGATGTTAACGGTTTTAAGGTTCTCACAGCCTTCAAATGCCGATCTGCCCATTTTTGTAACGGTATTGGGAATGGTTACCGACTGAATTCTGGAACATCTGAGAAATGCGCCCACTCCGACAGAGGTAAGGCCTTCCGAAAGGGTAAGCTCGGTGATGCTGTCGGCGCCGTTAAAGGCATAATCCTCGATGGTTTTGACCGATGCGGGGATGTCGAGAGCTCTCAGACCCTTGCAGCCAGAAAAAGCACTTTCGCCGATGACCGAAACATTTTCGCCCCAGTTTATCTTGGTCAGCGCAACGCAATCTTTAAATGATCTTTCGCCGATCGCGGAAAAGTTTGCGCCGAAGGTGACTTCCGAAAGGGCGGTACAGCCGTCAAAAACATTGTTCTCCATAGCCGAAAGACCGTTTCCGAGATCCACGGTACGAAGGCTGGTGCAATCTTTAAAAGCATTGTATTCAAGGGTCTTAAGGCTGTCGGGCAGGGTTATTTCCTTTATGCCCTTGCAGCCGTTAAATGCGTTTGCGCCTATTTTTTCGAGATTTATTCCGAGATTCACGTTGTTAACGCCGGTGCAGCCGCTGAAAGCCGAGGGACCGATGGTTATAACGCTCGCGGGAATAGAGAGAGAACGGAGAGCGGTACAGCCGTAAAATGCTCTGTCGCCTATGGTTTCGATCTTATCGTTCCAAACAATTTCCGAAAGAGCGGTACAGCCGGAAAAAGCACCGGCATCGAGAGAATCATCGTTTATGCCGGTAACATTTTCGCCGAGGGTGACCTTCTCAAGGCTTATGCAGTTCTGGAAAATTAAGTGGCCTATTTTTTTAAGACCGCTTCCGATAACGACGGTTTTAAGGGTCGAGCAGCCGTCAAAGGCATACTCACCGATTGCAGTAACGCTATCGGGAACAGTTATGGATTTCAGGGCTTCGCAGCCCTGAAAGGCATTATATTCTATGGTCTTTACGGTGGAGGGAATTTCCACCGAGGTAATGGTGGTATTGTTTTTGAATGCGTTTCCGCCGATAGCCTTAACATCCTCGTCGCCGATCTTAGACGGAATGGTTATTTCGGCAGAAGAGCCGTTATATCCGGTTATTTCGATTTCGTCGGACAATGCCATTCTACCATAGGTAAAATCGCCGAATGTCTCGTCGGCCGAGACAACAATGCCGGCCGCGGGAACAGCCGCAAGCACAAGGCAAAGGGCAAGCAAAACAGACAGTATTTTTTTCATAATATCTCCTCCTAAAATTTGTAAATTCCATTGTACTCTCCTCGACAGAATTTGTCAATATCAAACAACAAAAAAGAACAGATTATAAACATAACCTGTTCTCTGTTTTAAGCGAAATCAGTCGATTTCGACAGCGACCTTCTGGTCGTTGCGGCTTGCCGCTGCACGCATGACGGTACGGATAGCCTTAGCTATTCTACCCTGCTTACCGATGACGCGGCCCATATCGCTCTCAGCAACATGAAGATGATAGGTTATGACGCCCTCCTCATCAGCTTCGTCGACATTAACGGTCACCTGGTCCGGAAACTCTACCAGCCCCTGTGCCATAGCAATAAGAAGCTCCTGCATAGTTCACACCTCCTCACAAGCGGCGTAATAAAGGCATCTTTTAAAGAACGCCGTTTTTCTTAAGAAGACTCTTCACAGTGTCGGTAGGCTGAGCGCCGTTTGCGATCCACTGCTTTGCTTTTTC
>CABMOR010000187.1 GCA_902388225.1 uncultured Oscillospiraceae bacterium
GAAAAAACGAGCGTGTCATTCCCATTTATGACGAGGCTGTAAAAGCGATTAAAGACTATATAAGCCGTGTACGGGGAATGATAATACTCGATTTTAACGAGAAGGTTCTTTTTACCAACATGAACGGCTCTCCCATGACCCGTCAGGGCTTTTGGAAGATAATCAAAACCTACGCCAAGCAGACCGGCATAAACAAGGATATCACCCCCCAAACCCTTCGTCATTCCTTTGCGGCACATCTGCTTGAAAACGGTGCACAGCTCAGTGATATAAAGGAGATGCTCGGTCATTCGGACATTTCTTCCACCCAGATGTATGCCAGACTTGTTAAACAAAAATATAAAAATTCCTATTCTCATTTCCACCCCAAGGCCCGCAGAGCATAATCGGAGGTCAAGAAATTGGCAAAATTCAATATTTTCGGCAACTATTCAAACCCCGGCAGAGGAGTATCAAAAAAGGATGTAAATACCAAAAGCTCATTTGCGAAGTATTTTGAGATTCTTTTAAGAAAGTTTTGGGATATTTCTGTTCTCAGTCTGATATTTTTTCTTACCATGATTCCCTTTATAGCGCTTTCATACTTAATATATAACCTGATTTTGGACACAAGGCTTGCTGCCGATTTACATCTTTCCCTTGTGGTTATCGGAAGTCCCTTCATGTTATCCGGACCGTTTATAGGCGGCGCCTGCCGTATTGCCAGGGATTTTGCAAGGGAAGAGTCGGTTTTTATTTGGTCTGACTTTTTTTCCACCGTTAAAAAGAACATTGTACAGCCTCTTGTTCTTTCAATAATAGGATATATCTGCCTGGCTTCGCTTACATACGCCCTTCCCATGTACTATTCCATGTCGGGTGTTTTCAGATATGTTTGTCTTCCTCTTTGTATGCTTGCTACTCTTGTTTTCCTGTTTATGCAGTATTATGTTTATACCATGGCTGTCACCTTTGATCTTAAGCTTTCCCAAATTCTTAAAAACGGCCTTATTTTCTCGTTTGCCGTGCTTTTAAGAAACCTCCTTATCTCCCTTGTTCTTATTGCTACGCTTTTTATATGCTTTGCAATATTTACCCTTGGTCTTTCGGTGACATTTTTTATCGGTTTACTGATAATTGTCATTGTATGCTTTGTAACAGGATTTATGTTCTATTCTGTAAACTATATTACCTTTCCTGCCTTAAAAAAATATATTATAGACCCTTATTACGAAAAAATAAGGACGAAACCTCCGAAGTTTTGGAAAAAGAAGAGCAGGAGTCAAAACCTCTTCCCGAATATGTTTATCACAACGGAAGAATGGTTCACCGCTCGGTGCTCGAAGCCGAAACGGTGTTTGACGACGATGTGGAAAAGGGCAAAAAGGATAATTAAAAAGACTATATATAAAAAGAGCAAACCCGCCTGATTATTAAGGGCGGGTTTTGTGTTTGATTATAATAAGAAAAGCATTGACAGACCGGCAAGGGGAGAGGTAAAATAAAAGCATTAAAATCAGGGGGCAGTTATGTCGAAAAAATTTTCGCTGAAATTTTCAATGGCTGATCTGTTTGTTATTATCGGAGCGGCGGTTTTTGCTGTGTTTATTTTAGTCTTTTACCGGCCGTTTTCAGGAGACGCTTCCGGGGAACTGACCGCCTGCATATATGTTGACGACCGACTTATATACCGGGGGGAAACACCGATTTCAAAGCTTACTGACCCTCAGATTATTGTTGTTTCCAAAGAAAACTATCCCGATATTGACATAAACGGCCGGGTCACCGTGACCATTGACCCGGAAAAAGGTGTTGCTATCACCCGGTCCGACTGTCCGAATCACGACTGTGTGCATCAGGGCTTTGTTAAAATGGAAAACCTGCCGGTTGTATGTGCGCCTAACAATGTCGTAGCGGTGTTAACATCAAATTCCCAAGGGTCAAATTCTCCGGATGCTGTAATAGGTATGGTAAGATTATGAAAAGGAACAATGTGAAAAATCTGGCTTTTCTTTCGATTCTGCTCGGACTTTCGGTGGCGGTGGGGATTCTCGAATCCTTTATATCTCTCCCTATACCCGTTCCGGGAGTCAAAATCGGCTTGGCAAATTTTATAAATCTTTTTGTGCTTTATTATTTTGACCTAAAAAGCTACATAACAGTCGGGTTTATAAGGGTTTGTCTTTCTGCTCTGCTTTGGGGCGGATTTGGAATAACATTTCTTTTTTCGCTTGTGGGCTGGCTTCTTTCTTCGGCTGGCGTAACGCTCGTTTTTTTATCTAAAAAATTCAGCATTTACGGTATTTCGGTACTGGGTGCTTGTCTTCATCAAATCGGACAAATGACCGTTGCAGTCTTTGTTTACGGCCAGGCTGGGCTGATTTATTATCTTCCTTTTCTAATAATTACGGCTGTTTTAACCGGAACAATTATCGCCTTTATAACAAAACGGGTGATTTGCTCACTTAATGTTTCGATGATTAAATTTTTAAACTGAAGGGCAGGGAAAACCTGCTATTATAAAGCCAAAAATAAATGGCGCCGGAAAAAGGCGCCGTTTTTTTACGAGGAATTATGCCGGCACGGAAGTGCATTCAGCGTATACAAGATACCGCTGATAGTTTTTGGGGTAAGGGTGGCAGGTCGAGAGGGTAACAAGAGATCTGCCTGGCTGAATGTAGATATTCTGACTGTCTTTAGGGTCGATAACCTTTGTCTCAACGACTTTATATACAAGGGTTTCCCAAATATTTGTTATATAAATTTCATCCCCGATTTCAAGTTCGGTTATTCTTTTAAACATATGAATTCCTTTATACCTGGTGTGAGCGGCAATGACGCAGTTAGTGTTGTTTCCGCCAACAGGCAGGGAGGTGTTGGCAAGATAAGCCGCGCCCTTGGACATGTTTTCATTGTCGGCGCCGTTGTAGATAGGGAGCTTAATATCAACGGCGGGGATGGTTATATATCCGAG
>CABMOR010000188.1 GCA_902388225.1 uncultured Oscillospiraceae bacterium
ACCCCACCCTGTCGTAATCGGTCGAGGGGCCGCTTCTTAAATTAACCCCGTCGGAGGATTTAATCTTATATCTGCCGACAGAGTAGCCCGAAGGAACCTCACCTGAATTGTCTCCGGAATTCACTCCCTTTGGGCCTTTATACACAATAACATTTGAGCCGACACCGTCGGCGTCATAATAAAACAGGTCGGTAATGTCGTTGGAGGCGGGGTCCATTATTTTGACCATCCCGTTTTCCACCTTCTCGACCGCAACGTAATGTCCGTAATATTTAACCGAGCAAACCACCATATATCCGCCGTCAAGAAAGCTCTTTATCTGCGCGGTTTTTTCGTCTTTGGTTCCGGAAACGCTTGTCCATTTTTCCAGCGTAAATCCGGAGGTGTATTCACAGGGCTTGCTCCAGTATATATCTCCGGAGGAGGTAAAACCACCGTTCTGTTTGAGAAAATTGCACAGCACTCCGGGATTAAAAACCCCGGTGTCCCGAGATACCGCTCCGGAATATGCCATAACCTTTGCCACCGAGGTCATGGCACAGCCCACCTTTGCCACGGTGTAGCCGTCGTTATATCCGAACCCGATAGAGCCCCAGCGGGGATCGGTCTGAAGCCAGGTTTTATAATTGTCCTCAGCCGCAAAAGCATTGAGGTTAAGACAGCAAAAAAGCAGGGTCACGGTCGCAAAAAAAGCCACTATTTTCTTTTTTGTCATTACCGTTCCTCCTCTTTTGGGTTACAATTCTGTTACTTATATATATTAGCCTTTATTCTGTCGAAAGTCAAGGGATTTTATACTTTTTCCAACATTTGCTTTTTAAAAATATATCATAAAAATTGGCCTGAAACCATTGATTTTTTAAGCTAAATGTGATATAAGGTAAACGATAAACCGTTTTGGTTTTTTAAGGAGGATGTGTAATCATGATATTAGATCACAAAACAACCAGAGAGGACATGGAAACGCGTATGGGGATTCTTCCCTATCGCGGCAGAAACGACATACCCGTTTCTTTCATCTATGACGGTAAAAAATATGAAGGTTTTTCCGATGACATGAATCCGAGAAAGCGTTTTCGCCGTCTTGACAGCAACCTGACCCTCACCACCGTAACCGCAAATCTCGACTGCCTTGAAATCCGCGTGGAATACATAGAATATAAAGATTTCCCCGTGACCGAATGGGTGGCATATTTTGAAAACACCTCGCAAGAGAAGTCCAAAATTCTGTCGGATTTCCGTATAGGCTGCGGAGTGGTCAAGACCGATGACGATGTTGCCCTGACCTATTCCAACGGCGACAACGGCAACAATACCGGCTATGAATTTTTTGAAGACGACCTTAAAAAGCCTTTCGTGCTCCATCCCAACGACACCGGCTGCTCCTGTGCCGGCGCTTCCCCCTTTATGAGACTGCACGGCAGCACCGGCGGAATCAACATCGCCGTGGGCTGGACCGGAACATGGATTGCCGAGTTTGAAAAGGTGGATGGCGGCGTAAAGGTCGGCTTCGGCCAGAAACGCTGCCACATGGTCTTAAATCCCGGCGAAGTTATGCGTACCCCCCGCATAAACTTTGAAGGATATGTGGGCGATGAGGCTCACGGAATAAATATGTGGCGCCGTTTTTTCATGAAACACATCTGCGTCAAGGACCCCGACGGTCAAACACTGCCTCCCAAGCTTTGCATGCATGTTTTCGGTGCCGACGGTTTTCCTGAATTCACCGGAGCAACCGAGGAAAATCAGATCAGAGGAATCCGTGCCTACATCAAGGAGGGCGTAAAGCCCGACATCTGGTGGTTAGACGCCGGCTGGTATCCCTGCGGGGACCACGAATGGCCCCTCATCGGCACATGGGAAGTTAACAAGGTCAATTTCCCTAACGGACTTGCTCCTATAGGAGAAGAATGCAAAAAGAACAATATTCAGTTCCTTCTCTGGTTTGAGCCCGAGCGAGTGGTAGCGGGCACATGGCTTGAACAGAATCACCCCGAATGGCTGCTCCGCCGTCCCGACCCCAACGATCCCAACATTCTCTTTAACTATGCCATTCCCGAGGCTCTCGATTGGATGACCGAGCGCATCAACAAAATAATAAAGGAGTCCGGAGTTAACATATACCGTCAGGACTTTAACTATGACCCCCGTCCGTCCTGGGAATTCCACGAAACCGAGGATCGCATCGGAGCTATCGAAAATCTTCACATTCAGGGATATTATAAGATTTGGGACGAGATCATTCTCCGCAATCCCGGTCTTTGGATTGACACCTGCGCCTCGGGCGGCAGAAGAAATGACCCCGAGACCCTTCGCCGTTCCATTCCGCTCCACTATACCGATGTGGAATACGGCGTACATCCCGTAAAGCAGAAACAGCACCGTTATATGTTCGAGTGGATTCCCTATTTCCGCGCCCACAACCAGAACTGGGACAATCCCGAGGGACTTTATTATCAGCCCAACGCCGGCCGTCCGGTGGACGAATTCTCCTATCAGGCTGCAATGGCTCCCGCTCTCACCGACATGATTGAATGGAATGCTCCCGAGGAGGCGTTTGAGCTTGCCCGTCATATGCATCCCATTTGGCGCAGAGCCGCCGCCATAATGACCAAGGCCGATTATTATCCCCTGACCGTCTGCCGCAAGAATCCCGAAGATTACTATGCCATGGAATTCTATAATTCCGACGACCAAAGCGGTTTCTTCCAGGTGCTCAGAAACACCCAGGTAAAAGAGCCGTCCTTTACGGCCAAGCTGATACTTGACGAGAGCAAGGACTATAAGGTTGAAAACACCAAGACCGGAGAAACCAAGGTCATTTCGGGCAAGGAACTTGCAAAGGGTATCGAAATAACCCTTGACAAGCGTTCGGGCGCCGTAATATTCTTTGAAGCAATAAAG
>CABMOR010000189.1 GCA_902388225.1 uncultured Oscillospiraceae bacterium
TATCTTTCGGTGGCCGAAGCCATGCGCCACGCCGGCTATGCCCTTGACACCCACATCCGCATTAAATGGATTGATTCGGAGGGTCTGAACGAGGGAAATTATAAGCATGAGCTGGCCGAGCTTGACGGCATAATCATTCCCGGAGGCTTCGGCAACCGCGGCATCGAGGGCATGATTCTTTCGGCAAAATTCGCCCGGGAAAACAACATTCCCTATTTCGGAATCTGCCTTGGAATGCAGATTGCCGTCATGGAATACGCCCGCAATGTCTGCGGAATTTCCGACGCAAATTCAGGCGAATTCGACGAGCTTTGCAAAAATAAGGTCATTGATTTCATGCCGGGACAGAGCAACGACATCGATAAGGGCGGTACACTGCGTCTGGGAAGCTATCCCTGCGACATAAAAAGCGGCACTACCATGGAACGGTGCTATAAGGTCGGCCGCATAAACGAGCGGCACCGTCACCGTTACGAATTTAACAACGACTACCGTGAGGTTCTGGAAAATGCCGGTCTGACCCTTTCGGGCTTTTCTCCCGACGGCCGTCTGGTCGAGACGGTCGAGCTATCTTCCCGTCCCTTCCACGTTGGGGTTCAGTTCCATCCGGAATTTAAGTCCCGTCCAAACCGCCCCCATCCCCTTTTCTTCGGATTTATCGAGGCGGCTCTTTCCCATGGGGAGGACGGTCAGGATTAGTTTTTGCCCACCTTTTTAGGATAATCTGCATTATTTTTCGGCCAAAAGCCCGACATTTCAACTCAAAAACCCGAGATTAACACTTGACGGCGGCAGGTTTCAAGAATAATGTTAAAAGAGCACGGAAATGTTTATACTTTCCTGCTCTTTTTTTATAATTTTATTTTAAAAAAGGGGTTGGAGAAAGGGACAAAATGTGGTATTATAAGGAGAAAAAAGGCGACGGGGTTTTTTCGACAATTCCGACAAAAATTAGGGGTGCGTAATATTGAAAGAATTTGACAGAAAAATAATTCTGGAGGACGGAAGCGAATATTTCGGATACGGTTTCGGAAGCGATTGCGACAGGGTTTGCGAAATCGTTTTCAACACCTCCATGGTGGGATACCAGGAAATTGTTTCCGACCCGTCCTATACCTATCAGGCGGTGGTAATGACCTATCCCCTTATCGGCAACTACGGCATTACCGACGACGATTTTGAAAGCAAAAACATGACCATCGGCGGGCTGATCGTGCGGGACTATAACGACATGCCCTCAAATTTCAGATACACAAAAACCCTTTCCGAGCTTTTGGAGGAAAACAATATTCCCGGAATTTCCGGAGTTGACACCCGAAAGCTCACCCGAAGCATCAGGGACATCGGTTCAAGACGGGTGCTCATTACCCGCCCGGACACCACCCTCGAGGAGGGGCTTAAAATCATTAACGATACCCCCGTTCCCCACGACGCGGTCTCAAAGGTGAGCTGCAAAAAGCGGTGGTATTCCCGCACCTCAAACCCCAAATTCAATGTGGTGGCCGTCGACTGCGGAATAAAACTCAACATTATTCGCTGTCTAAACAAATTCGGCTGTAATGTCACCATCGTCCCCTTTGACACTTCGGCAGAGGAAATCGAATTTATGAATCCCGACGGAATTTTTCTTTCAAACGGCCCCGGAGACCCCGAGGACGTCACCCCCGTCATTGAAATGATTAAAAAGATGAGAGGAAAGCATCCCATTTTCGGCATTTGCCTCGGTCATCAGATGATTTCTCTGGCCTACGGCGCCAAAACCTATAAGCTTAAATTCGGTCACCGGGGGGGAAACCATCCGGTTAAAAATCTCGCCACCGGCAAAATCGAAATCACCTCCCAGAATCACAGCTATGCCGTCAGGGACGATTCCCTTGAAAACACCGGCCTTGAAATGACCCACATAAATCTTCTGGACAAAACCGTGGAGGGTGTGGAGTGTAAAAAGGACCGGGTATTCAGCGTCCAGTATCACCCCGAAAGCGCCCCCGGCCCCCAGGACAGCACCTATCTTTTTAAAAAATTTATTCAGGCCATGAAGGAGGCGAAGGACAATGCCTAAGAGAAGGGATATTAAAAAAGTTTTGGTCATTGGCTCGGGTCCTATCGTCATCGGTCAGGCGGCCGAATTTGACTATGCCGGAACCCAGGCCTGCCTCGCCCTCAAGGAGGAGGGTTATGAGGTCATTCTGGCCAACTCCAACCCCGCAACCATCATGACCGACACCTCCATTGCCGACAAGGTTTATATGGAGCCGCTGACCCTGGAATATGTGGCAAGAATCTGCCGCTATGAGCGTCCCGACGCCATCGTTCCCGGAATCGGCGGTCAGACCGGCCTTAACCTTGCCATGCAGCTTGCCAAAAAAGGCGTGCTTGAGGAATGTGAAATCGAGCTGCTTGGGACCGACGCCAAGAGCATCGAATGTGCCGAGGACCGTGAGCTTTTCAAGGAGCTTTGCGAAAAAATCGGCGAACCGGTAGTTCCTTCCCAGATTACATACAGCATCGAGGAGGCGGTGGAGGCGGCAAATACCATCGGCTTTCCGGTAATTCTCCGTCCGGCCTTTACCCTCGGGGGAACCGGCGGCGGCTTTGCCAACGATGAGGACGAGCTCAAAGTCATGATGAAAAACGCACTTGCCCTTTCCCCAGTTCATCAGGTGCTTGTGGAAAAGAGCATCAAGGGATACAAGGAAATCGAGTATGAGGTAATGCGTGACGGCAACGACACGGCCATTACGGTATGTAACATGGAAAATCTCGACCCCGTGGGAATTCACACCGGAGATTCCATAGTCGTCGCCCCAAGCCAGACCCTTACAAACAAGGAATACCACATGCTCCGTGACAGCGCTCTTAAAATTATACGGGCCTTGGATGTCAAGGGCGGATG
>CABMOR010000190.1 GCA_902388225.1 uncultured Oscillospiraceae bacterium
CTACCCGAATGTAGGGGCTTTAATTATTCTCTTATTGCTCTACTTTCCTTCCTGTCGCTCGGCTTCTCGATGCTTTCCGCAACCTTAACCGTCTATTTTATCTTCAAAACCAAAAAATAACCTTCAAGAGGAGCGGTCAAAATGGCAAAAGCAAAAAAACTTCCAAGCGGAAATTGGCGCGTCCAGGCGAGCAAGACCATTGACGGTAAAACCGTCCGAAAGTCGTTTACCGCTCCCGACAAAAATCGAGCCGAAATGAAGGCTCTCGAGTGGCAAAACAAGGTGTTTAGGTTTAATAACGACCCGACTCGGATCACGCTCGGCGAGGCAATAGAAAACTATATCGACAGCCGCAGAAATGTTTTGTCTCCGGTGAGCATAGCAACATATGAAAAAATTAAGCGAAACTATTTCATCGAACTTCAGCAAAAACAGCTTGCGAATATAAGCCGCAACATGCTTCAGGCCGAGATTAACGAGCTGAGCGGAAGACTGTCTCCCAAAAGTGTACGGAGCATTTGGGGACTTGTTTCGGCGACAATAAAGCACGCCACCGGTGAAACCGTGACCGTAACCTTGCCGCAAAGGAAAAAAATAATCTATCAAACCCCCGACCTTAAAACCTCGATTAAGATATTAGATGTCTGTAAGGAAACGGAAATTGAATTGCCGGTAACACTCGCTTTAAGATTGGGTTTAAGAATTTCCGAAATCTGCGGCCTTAAATGGTCGGCTGTTCACGATGATTATATAGTCATAGACAATGTCATCGTAACATACGGAAAAGAGCAATACGAAAAGAGTCCCAAGTCGACAGCGGGGAACAGGAAAATACCTTTGCCGCCCGACATTAAGGAGCTGATTGACGCACAGCCGAAAATCAATGATTATGTGGTGCAGAAAAGCGCAAAATCAATCGAGGCAAAATTCAGAAAGACCTTAGCAAAGAATAATATACCTCATTGTCGTTTCCACGATTTGAGACACGCCACGGCCTCTGCAATGGCGCTTCTCAACATTCCGGACAGATACGCCATGAAAATCGGCGGATGGGACAGCCCCGAAGTTCTTCACTCAATATATCAGCAAACATTCACTCAAGAAGAGCTTTCTTTTTCAAAGCTATTAAGTGATTTTTTCACTCAGAACCCACATTAAATTTCACATGAAATTGCACACGAAAATTAAAAACCCGCATATTTTCAAGCCTTTTAGACGATTTCAGCAGAGTTCGAGTCTCTCCTTCTCCGCCAATCCCGAAGGCGAAAGTCTTCGGGATTTTTTCTTATAAATTAACGGTAAAAATGAACGAAAGGAAGGACGGAAATTGAATAAAATTGAGAGAAAGGCAATACATTTTCTCGAAAAAAACCGTGGAATTCTCTTTTTCGCCATTATCAGCCTGCTGGGCTTTTACATTCGCTTTGTGGGGTTTGACTATATAAGCGGAGACATGAAATTCTGCCTAATACGCTGGTTTGACAGGATAAAGCAGGGGGGAGGGCTTGCTTCCCTTAAAGATCAGGTCGGAAACTACAACATTCTTTACCAGACCCTTATTGCCCTCATGACCTATTTAAAGGTCAACTGCGTATATCTTTACAAGGCTCTTTCAATTATTTTCGACTATGCCTTGGCCTTTGGGGCGGCGGAATTTATATCCTATATTTACGGCAGCAAGAGATTTTGTATGAAATTCAACCTTGTCTACACCGTTGTTCTCATGCTTCCCACCGTGGTGCTCAATTCCGGATTTTGGGGTCAGTGCGATTCCATCTATTGCTTCTTCCTGCTTTTGACCCTTTATTATCTTTATAAGGAAAAATACACCCTCGCCTTTGTCTTTTTCGGGATTTCCCTTGGCTTTAAGTTCCAGGCGGCCTTTTTGGTTCCCTTTATTGTCATCTTTTATTTCTACAAAAAGAGATTCAGCATTCTCAACTTCTTTGTGTCCTTCGGGGTCTTTCTGTCCACCGGCATTGTGGGCTATCTTTACGGCAGAAGCCTTGCCGAGCCCATAGCCATTTACCTGAATCAAAGCGGCACCTACAAGGATATGTATAAAAATATATACAGCTTTTGGGTTTTGGTTTGCAACAACAGCAAGACCAACTGGGAATATCTCCACATTTTCGCCATGATACTGACCCTGACCCTTTGCGGTCTCGCCCTTTATACCGTCATGTCCGGCCGTATAAAGCTTGACAGCCCCGAAAGATTTTTGGCGACGGCGGCCTGGATTCTCTGGACGCTTGTGCTCTTCCTGCCCGAAATGCACGAGCGGTATACCTACATGCTCGACATTCTGCTTATAATGTGCGTATTCCTTTCGGGGAAATATCTTAAATATGCCTTTGTCTCGGCAATTTTAAGCACCATGACCTACGGAAGATACCTCTTCTCCCTGGGGAGCTTTGAAGCCCTTTATGCGGCGGTATATGTGGGCTTTTGGGTTCTTTTCACCTATGAATTTTTAAGGGACAATCTTGTGCAAAGGGCAAAGTCAGGGGAGGGAAATATTTCCCCAAAACAGGAGCCCCTGCCCCTGTCGGATTTTTCCGAAAACAGTGAGAGCGGGACGGATTCGGGTAAAAATCCTCCAATCTTTAATGCCAAGACCCAAAGAGAAAATTAGAGCTTACAGCCTTTAAACGAGACGCGACTGGTCATTAAAGCGCGTCTCGTTTTGCTGTCATATTAAAAAACTTAAAAAAAATTAAAAATAGGTATTGATTTTTGATTTTAGATGTGATAATATAATCGGGCTGTGAGAAATGCGCCAATAGCTCAGCCGGATAGAGTGTTTGGCTACGAACCAAAAGGTCGGGGGTTCGAATCCCTCTTGGCGCGCCATGATTGTGCGACTATAAAGCACAAAAGACGAAAACCC
>CABMOR010000191.1 GCA_902388225.1 uncultured Oscillospiraceae bacterium
AGTTTCCGTCGTCGGCACCGGCAACAATAGCCATGGAGCAGGCCATCATCGCAACCGCAAGCACAACGGAAAGCACTTTTTTCAAGCTCTTCATATAAGTTTTCCTCCTGAATTAATTTCTCAACGGTTAAACCCGTGAAATTTACATTATTATAACATTGTAAAGTCAAAAAATCAATCGTAAATATAAGTTTTTTTAAAAAATCAAGGAAAAAACCGAGCTCAAGGGTCTGCTAAAAAATACTTGAAGTTTGTCCGGACATAATTTATAATGAAAAAAGTATATGGCCGGGAGGACAAAACAAAAAATGAAAGACTCCTGCACTACGGTCGATCTCGACCGAATTGCCCACAACGCAAAAACCATAACCGAAAAATATTCCGATTATAAATATTTTATAGGCGTGCTTAAAAGTGACGCATACGGTCACGGTATGCGTGTGGTTAACGAGCTTTACCAAAACGGTGTGAACTACTTTGCCGTGGCTACCATTGATGAGGCCAAAGAACTCAGAAGGTATAACAAAGAGGCGCCGGTGCTGCTGCTCGAGCCCATAGAGCTTAGCCGCATTTCCGAGGCCGAACAGCTCGGCCTTACCCTGCCGGTGCATGAAATAGGGTATGCCAAGGAGCTTTTGAGTCTCGACCGCCAAAAGGGGCTGAACATTCACCTTCAGGTGGACAGCGGGTTTAACCGTCTGGGCATTAAGGACAAAAATGAATTTAAACAGGTATACGACATGCTGTGCGATTCGGTATATAATGTTGAAGGGGTTTATCAGCACTTTGCCACGGCAGGAATATTCGATGCCAAATGGGACGCTCAGGTTGCCCGATTTTGCGAAATAACCTCTCTTGTGGAGCTTAAAAACATTCCCATTGTCCATATGGGAAGCGGCGTCGCACTTCTTGCCCATCCTAAAATAGATTTTGCAAACGGCATAAGAATGGGTCTTGTCATGTACGGATATAACATCGCTCCTTCGGCACCGGGAAGCGGGCTAAAGGACCGTCTGCGCTCGGTCAGAAACGCTTTTTTGAAAAAGAAATACAACATTTCAAGGACATTTGCCGGGGTGGACATTGATTTGAAACCGGCCATGTCTCTCGACACCCGTATTTTGCAGATAAAGGATGTAAAAAAAGGTGAAACCGTGGGATACAACGCCGCATACACGGCAGAGAGGGACATGAAAATCGCTGTGCTTTCGGTGGGATACAACAACGGCATCGGGCATAAAAACCTCGGCCGCAGTGTGGAAATAAACGGGAAAAGATACCCGGCGGTGGGAGAGCCGGGAATGAATATGATGTCCGTAAAGGTTGACGGAACGGTAAAAAAGGAGGATCGGGTCACCCTGCTCGGAAGTACAATAAGTCTTGGGATGTTTTCCCGCTCGGCCGACATGGGGCTTGGAGAAAGCCTCATGAATGTGGGCAAAAACAACCCCCGTGTATATATAAAAAACCGACAAAAAGGAGAATAACAATGCCAATGTCAAGAGCAAAATGGCTGTTAAAAAAAATCAAGGGCATAAACCGGGAAAGGCTTGGGAAGCATCTTGATGTTATGGTCAAAAATACCGGTAAATCCCGCACATATATAAAGTGGGACATTTTTAAAAATTTCCTGACCACCGGCTGCTCCTATACCGATTATTTTCGCGGAGACTATATAAACCTTACCAAGGAACAGAAAAAGACCTTTGTCACCGCCAAAAAGTTTTATAATATTATACATTACTTTAACGACCAGCAGTACATTGTCCTGCTCCACGACAAGCTGGTGTTTGACGAATATTTTAAGGACTATATTAAGCGGGATTTTTTCAATCTCCGAAGCGGCACGGTGGAGGAGCTCAAAGAATTTTTGGAGGGAAAGGACACTGTCTTTGCCAAGGACCCCACCGGAGAGTGCGGACATAATATAAGCAAGCTCAAGGTGTCCGAGCAAACTCCGGAGGAGATTTTTGACATCTGCCGAAAGAAAGGCCAATTCCTTCTTGAGGAGGCCATTATTCAAAGCGAGGACATGAACGCCGTCAACCCTTATTCGGTCAATTCCTACCGTGTTGTCACCCTGCTTAAGGACGGAAAGGCGCATGTCATTGCCAATGCTCTGCGTGTAAATCAAAACGACGCCACTGTTGTGGGATGCAGCGACGATATTTATTTTGCCATGAAGCCGGACGGAACGGTGGACGGGAATGTGGTTGATGACTACGGCAATGTATATTCAGAGCATCCCCTGACCGGATTTAAATTTGCCGACATGAAGATAAATGGTGTTCAGGAGGCCTTTGATATGTGCTGTGAGGCGGCCGAGAAGATTCCCCAGGTCAGATATATCGGCTGGGATATCGCCTTTTCAAACAAAGGTCCGGTTATTGTTGAGGGAAATGAATATCCCGGGTTCGGCGTGCTTCAATTCTATAAGCTCAAAGATTCCCACGAAGGACATCTAAGGGATATAGAAAATGTTGTGGGCGATGAAATACTAAAGATAAAAATGTAAAGACAAGGGGCGGAGAACAGACTTTCCGCCTTTTTGAATTATCTCTATTGACAAAGGGGTCAAAAAAAAGTATAATTAGCCTGCGTTTTTAACTCCTGCGGGTCAGCTTTTTTCCAAAAATCCGGCAGAGATGTCGCTTTTGGAGCAAAAGCGGTCTTACATCGCAAAATGAACGCTTTACAACTGCCGCCACAGCCCAACGGATATAACAAGCCCTTTCTAAGAATATGTTATAACGACCGCCTTTCGGGCAAAGGCGATTGACATTGAGTTAGTTTGTACCTATAATTGAATAGATTTCAAAGATGTTTCCGTAGCTCAGCTGGATAGAGCGACCGCCTCCTAAGCGGTAGGTC
>CABMOR010000192.1 GCA_902388225.1 uncultured Oscillospiraceae bacterium
AAAATACTTCTCGACGGAAGTCCCAAGAAGGTCTTTGCCCAAAGAGAAATAATTAAAAAGACCGGGCTTACCCTTCCCATCCCCTGCACTCTGACCGAAAAGCTTTCGGAAAGGGGCATAAAGCTTCCGGGAAATCCCCTTGACGAAGGGGAAATGGTTAAAGCTCTTTCAAAACTACTTTCGTAAAAGAGGAAAGAAATTGTCATTACTTTGCGCACAAAACTTAAGCTATATCTACGGCGAGGGAACTCCCTTCCGCAAGGACGCGGTCACCGATGTCAGCTTTTCGGTTGAACAGGGAGAAATCGTCGGAATAATCGGGCATACCGGCTCGGGAAAATCCACCCTGGTACAGATGCTCTGCGGACTGCTTAAGCCCGAGAGCGGAAGGGTACTGCTTCTTGGGGAGGATATTTTTGCCGACCGGAAAAATGCCCCCAAATTCCGTTTTCAGATAGGCATGGTCTTCCAGTATCCCGAATATCAGCTTTTTGACGAAACGGTTGCAAAGGACATATCCTTCGGCCCAAAAAACATGGGACTTGCTGAAGATGAAATAAAACGGCGGGTGGTCGAGGCCGCCGACCTTGTGGGCCTTAAAAGGACGCTGCTCGGCAAATCTCCCTTTGACATTTCGGGAGGAGAAAAACGCCGGGCTGCAATAGCCGGCGTGCTTGCCATGAAGCCCCGTGTACTTATTCTTGATGAGCCGACGGCCGGTCTTGACCCAAAGGGACGCCAAATGATACTCGACATGATAAAAAACTATAACCGGCAGACCAACGCCTCGGTTGTTTTCGTTTCACATAACATGGAGGATGTGGCAGGACTTTCCCACCGGGTTTTTGTAATGAACAGGGGAAAGAATGTCATGTTCGGAACCCCTCAGGAGGTTTTTTCTCAAAGCGAACGGCTTTTGTCCATGGGTCTTGACGTACCAAAAATAACGCGGATTTTCCTTGACCTGAAAAAGAGCGGATTTGCCGTTAAAGACGGAATTTATACGGTTGACGCCGCCGCAGACGAGATTGAAAGACTTTTAAGGGAACAGGGGGTAAAAAATGCTTAACGACATCACCTTCGGGCAGTTTTATCCCGCAAAATCCCTTGTTCATAAAATGGACCCCCGTTTTAAAATGGTGCTGACCGTGGCCTTTATCGTCTTTACTTTTGTGTCGCAAAACGCCGTTTCCCTTATAATAACCGGAATTGCGCTGGGGCTTTTTATATTCGCCACAAGAATTCCGGTCAAGATGTTTTTAAAAACCCTCAAACCCATTATTCCCATTATAATACTGACATCGATATTAAATGCTCTGTATGTTTCGGGAGGGGACGTGCTTGTTTCCTTTTGGAAGATAACCATAACCACCGGGGGAGTTACCACCGCCGTTTATATGGCGGTAAGGATAGCAATTCTCATAATGTGCAGCTCGATTTTGACCTATACCACCTCTCCAACCGAGCTGACCGACGCCATTGAACGGCTTTTTTCCCCTTTAAAGGCCATAAAGGTGGACATTCATTCGCTTGCCATGATGATGACCATTGCCCTTCGTTTTATCCCCACCCTTATAGAGGAGACCGACAAGATCATGAGCGCCCAAAAGGCAAGGGGAGCCGACATGGAAAGCGGAGGAATTATAAAAAGGGTCAAGGCCCTTGTGCCTATTCTTATCCCTCTGCTCATTTCTTCCTTCCGCCGGGCTTCCGAGCTTGCCGACGCCATGGAGTGCCGCTGTTACCACGGGGGCGAGGGCAGAACCAGAATGAAGGTCATGAAGGCTTCGGCCGTCGACTACCTTGCAACGGCAATTTTTGCTCTTTTGCTTGCGGCCATTATTTTTTCAAACACATACTGTCAGGGAATAATTTATTCGCTGATAAAAGGATAGTTTTATGAGGTATCTTTTGACCATAAGCTATATCGGAACGGCCTATCACGGCTGGCAGGTTCAGAAAAACGCCCTCTCGGTTCAGACCGAGGTTCAAAACGCCCTTGAGAGGATTCTGGGATTTCGTCCCGCCCTTTCGGGCTGCAGCCGAACCGACAGCGGGGTTCATGCGAAAAAATACTGCTGTCATTTTGACTGCCCAAAAGAACTTAATACCGAAAAAGTCCTCGGAGGGCTGAATCATTTTTTGCCCGACGATATAGGCGCTCTTGCACTTAAGGCCGTCAGTGACGGGTTTCATGCCCGTTATTCCTGCACCGGAAAAGAATATGAATATGTTATATACAATTCCTACCGACGAGACCCGTTTATTGAAGGGAGAAGCTTCAGATATCCCCATCCTCTTGACGCGCGGCTTATGGACGGTGCGGCAAAAGCATTTTTGGGACGTCACGATTTTTCCTCTTTTTGCTCGGCAGGTGCCAAGGAGGGGGACAAAACCCGCACGGTTACTTTGTCCGAGGTCAAAAGAGAGGGAGATACCGTCGTCTTTAGGGTGGCGGCCGACGGATTTTTGTATAACATGGTCCGTATAATGGCCGGTACGCTCATAAGGGTGTGCGAAGGAAAGATTGACCCTGAAAAAATCGGGAATATAATCGAGGCGAAAGACCGCTCTCTCGCAGGGCCAACCGCCCCCGCCCAGGGACTTTTCCTAAAGGAAATATACTACGAGGAGGACTGAATTTTGGATAAAGAAAAATCAAAGAAATCCGATTATCGGGTCATAAACGTACCATATGAATTTAAAAACCAGTCCTCGGATACGGTGGTTTTTGATAAGGCAAAGCCTAAAAAAACGATCGATAATCCGCCCAAAAAAGACGACCGGCTTTCTCAGGCGAGAAGGGCAAAAAAACCTCAAAAGCCTTCT
>CABMOR010000193.1 GCA_902388225.1 uncultured Oscillospiraceae bacterium
TCTTTCAAACGGTGATTTAACCCTTTGCTGTACCGACAGCGGAACATGCTCGCTTAAATACGGTGAAGCCGAAATATACCGTCCGTCGTCCGATCCTCTTTTTGACGCTCAGGGAATGGCGGCAGCCGTAAACGGAGGCGGATCGTCCTTTTGGATAACAGCCTATCCCGATTTTCGCAAAACATCGGGCAAAACCGCCGAATTCAAACAAAATTCCTTTAAATTCAGCGGACGGAACCGTAAACTATCCGCTTCCATGACCTTCGGACTGCACGAAACACTCCCCTGTAAGATTGTCGGCTTTAAAATAAAAAATCTCACCTCTGCTCCCTTAAGGGCAAGGCTTAAAATATATTTTGAACCCTGCCTTGCAAACAAAAACGATTTTCTTTCCCACCCCGCCTTCAGCCGGCTTTTTATAAACTCGGAATATGCGGAGGATATAAACGCAGGCGTTTTTTCCCGAAAAGAGACCAAATCTCAGCCCTCTGTTTTTCTTACTGCGGGATTTGCGCAAAACACCTTATTCAGCCATAATTTCAGCCGTGAGCAGGTCGTCCGTTCTCCCGACGGAACACCTTCGGTCATAATAAAAAAATCGGGCAAAAACTGTGACTTTGGCACTCCCGACCCATGCTTTTACGCTGAGATGTATTTTGAGCTTGCTCCCTTCTGCTTAAAGGAAACCGAGCTTATTCTCTCGGTGGAAAGCGACCGGTTGGCTTCGGTAGAAAACTTTCTTAAAGTCAGGGAAGAGCTTGCACACAGGGGGAAAAATCTCTGCCGCTCTACAATTGACGGTTCTCCCTGCGGAATACTTGCCAACCGAATACTGTCATCTTTTGAAAAATATCATCTTGGAAAACCAATGGATAAATTTGAAAATATAAAGCTGAGTGATCTTTGGTCTTTGGGCATTTCCGGAGACCGTCCTGTGGTCATTGTCAACGCTCAAATTAAAAGCGGGCTTATGACAATTCACCTTTATGTTAAGGCGCATGAGCTTCTCTGCGGGGCAAAAAAGCCATTTGATCTTTGTATTATGTGTGACGACGGAGATTATGAAAAGCTTTGCGTGTTTAAAACCGACGGTATATTTATTTTTAAATTTTCCGCCCTTTTGGAAAATGTCAAAAAAACTCTTTATGCATTTTCGGTACTGACCTCACCTGCTTTTTCAGACGCAAAAGATGATGAATTTATCCCCTATTCTCCCGTGAACTTTTTAAAAGCCAAGCCCCTTTCCCCCTCATATAAAACCGACCTTTCGGTTTTTGGAGGTTATTTCTCGGCCGACCGTTTTGTAAAAACAGAGCATTCTGTTCTCCCCTTTAGTCATATACTTTGCACCGAAAATTTCGGTACCCTTTTGACCGACAAAAGCCTCGGATACACCTATGCTTTTAATTCCAGGGAATTTTGTTTAACCCCCCGTTTTCCCGACTCCATGGCACCCTTCGGAGGAGAGCGGCTGACGGTCAGAGTGTGCGGGAAATTTTACGACATTATTTCGGGGGCGACCGCCGTTTTTTCACCCCAAAAGGCGGTATATTTTTGCTCTGTAAACGATCTTGTTTTCCGAACAACCGTCTTTTTGACCGACAGCTTTGAAAAAATTGTTTCGGTTGACATGATTTCGGCAAGCGATAAGGGGGTTGATATTGCCTTTATGATGCTTCCCACCCTTTCGGTAAACCGAAATAACTCAAACAAGATGTTTTATAAAAAATCCCATAAGTGCCTGACTTTTTTCAATCCCCTCGCAACCGAATTCAAAGGCGTTTTAAGGCTTACCGCCTCGGGAGAGGAAAGCGGATACTGTGTTGACGCAGCCGATTTTTTATGCGGAAGATGGGATTTTAACGATCATAAGGTCAAGAGCCAAATCTGCGGTGCGCTCATCAACCGTGTGCTTCTCAAAAAGGATTCTTCCAAAAATGTAACCTTTACGCTTTCCTTTTGCCCCGAAAACCAAAAAAATCACGACACTCCTCCCCTTTATTACGGCAATTTCATTCTCAACTCACAGAACAAGGAAATTGACCTGATGTTTAACACCTGGCTTCCCCACCAGATTATGTGTTCACGCATAAACGGACGGACCGGCTTTTATCAAACCTCCGGCGCATTTGGCTTCAGAGACCAGCTTCAGGACTGTCTCGCCGCAATTTATCTTTCTCCCGAAAGGGTTAGAAAGCATATTCTCCTTTGCTGCAGCAGGCAGTTTGAAGAGGGGGATGTTCTTCACTGGTGGCACGAGCTGAAAAACCGCCCTGCCGGTGTTCGCACAAGATGCAGTGACGATATGCTTTGGCTACCCTTGGCGGTAAGCAAATATCTGAATGTCACCGACGACGCAAGCCTCCTTAAAGAAAATGTTTCCTTTTTAAAGGCCGACCCCCTTGCCCCCACCGAAAAAGACCGGTATTTTTGCCCCGAAAAAAGCCAAATCACCGCCGATGTGTATGAACACTGTAAAAGAGCGTTTCTTTGTGTCAGATTTTCCGATCGCTTTCTGCCATTTATGGGGAGCTGTGACTGGAACGACGGATTCGGAAAGGGAGGGGAAAGCGTTTGGCTTGCCGAATTCTATATTATGGTTGCAAAGGCCTTTATTCCAATAGCTAAAAGCCTGTCTGACCAAGAGCTTATGTCGCTTCTTAAGGGAAACATTCAAAAGCTGACCGACAGCCTGGCAATGTATTGCTTTGAAAAGGACCGATATCTCAGAGCCTTTATGCCCCTTAAAAAGCCCATTGGTTCGGCACTTTCCAAGGAGGACAAAATCGACCTTATTCCCCAGGCCTTTGCAGTCCT
>CABMOR010000194.1 GCA_902388225.1 uncultured Oscillospiraceae bacterium
GAGCAGGCTTTTTTATTTCCAATAATTCACCGCTTGCACAATACCTGTCTCCATAATATTATATTAAGAGAAACGATTGGGCTTTGGAGGTATACCGATGGAGATAAAAAAAGACGGGGCGGATACGGTGGAAATTTTTCTTTCGGCCGACGATCTTTCGCTATACGGCCTTACATACAGCCAGATTGATTATTGTAATCTTCCAACCAAAATAATGTTCAGCGAGCTATTAAACTCGGCAAAACGCCATTTTACCGAAAAGGTCAGCAAATATCTTATTGAGGTATTTCCCTTTCCAAAAGGGGGCTGTGTTATTTATCTAACTCCTCAAAAAAAGGAAAATGTCGCTGCAAAACGATATCGCATAAGGGGAAGGAGGAGACCGACAAACATTTTTAAATTTGAAAATATCGACCATCTTGTTCGGTCGGTTGAAGTCTCAGCAAAAGAAAAACAAAATATTAAGAGTTTTTTGTATTTGCATAAAGAAAAATATTACCTTGTAATTTACGAAAAGATAAGCCAAACCCAAAACAGAATTTTTTCGGAATTTGCTTCAAAGGAACCCAACACTGCCTGTTTTGTATCCATGCTTTGCGAACACGGAAAACTTATTTGTTCTCCCTTCGCAATAAAAACTCTTTATAACACATTTGTTTAGTTATAATAAATTGACTTTTTGCAATTTGTATGGTATAATTTATGCAAATTTTTGTAGTGGAGAGAAAAAGCGTGAACAAATTAAAGAAAATTATATCATTCCTAATTGCACTTGCGGTTGCCCTTTGCAGTACCGTTTGTTGCTCAGCCTTACAATATGTTGATACAAAAACCGGGGAGGTTGATAAACCGGTTTCGGATACTGTCGGGGAGCTGCTTGAAGGGATCTTTACCGGCTGTACTGTTGAAGAGGAGGATCCCGAACGCAGGGAAGTGGGATTTGAAGATAAAAACGGCAACGGAATTGTTGACGATGCCGGCGACGTTAAAATGCATTTCCCCGATTTTGTCACGGTCGACGGAGTTACCTATGCATACTACATTAAATGGGACGATAACAACGGTTCATACGGCATAAACGACGAAGGAAAGCCTATCGAGCGGTCCTGTATTGGCCTTGCCACCACCACCGACGGCATAAATTTCGACCACAAGGGTCTTGTTATTGCCGCCGAAGCCGATACCGGTTATGACGGATATATGGCCAGTTTCCCGGGAGTTTGGTATGAAGACGGAATTTGGTATGTGGCATATGAATGCAATCAGGAAGGAAACAACGGCGATGTTGCGCTTGCCACCTCTACCGACGGAATTCACTTTGAAAAGAAAGGCATAATTATAGATCACCGGGACGGCGGTGCCTGGACAAGCTATAATGTGGGAACTCCCGATATATATAAGGAAGGGGATATGTGGTATGTCACCTTTCACGGGTTTGGAAATGTAAACGGCCGAAAAGACGTTCAAATAGGTGTAGCATACGGAACCGACCTTTTTGACCTGACTATTCATGACGGCCCTGTTATTGAAACCTCCGATGATAAAGACGCTCATGACAGCGGAACCTGTGGCAGAAGAGATATTATTAAATATAAGGACTATTACTATATGTGCTATGAGGTCAGCACCGACAGCACTACGGTTTATTACGATTTCCAGCACGCCAGCTGGGGTCATATGTTTGCCCGTTCAAAGGATATGATACATTGGGAAAAGGCCCCCAACGCCCTTCACGAGTTTACCGAATGGGACTATGCCTATGACGGCCCTGCATGGCTCGCTCTCGGAGATAAGCTCTATCTTTATTACCGCACATTTAACGTTACCACCGCCGCCGTGGAATTCAAACTTAAATACCGAGATATATCCGATGATTATACCGGCATTTCCACCCGAATCGACGCCGACAAGTCCCTTGTTTTTACCCCCGACACCCAGAGCTCACGGTATAAGGTGGCCAAACGCAATCTTCCCCTTGGATATGATTTAAAATCGGTGGCAATATCTCTTCAAAAGGACGGACAAAGCATTACTCCTGAAAGTCCTTTGAGCTTTTCCATGAATTTTGCTCAAGAAGAGTTTTTCGAGGGTACCCTCAAGGTAAATCACCTCCTCGGCTCGACCTTTAAGGAACTTCCGTCCACATATGAAAACGGGGTGTTAAAATTTGACGACAGTTTGACCCAGGCTCTTTTCATCACCTACGAGCCCAAAATTTACGGGGATGCCAACCGCGACCTCGAGATTACGGCTGTTGACGCCTTGATGACCCTTCAAAGGTCGGTAAATAAGATTGAATTTGACGACAAGCAGGAACTTTTGTGTAATGTTAACCGGGATTCGGATATTACAGCCGACGACGCCCTTAAAATTTTGCAAAAAGCCGTAAACAAAATTTCCGAATTTTAATTATTTCATTGTTGTAAAACAAAGGTAATAATATGAAAAAGAAAAAATTAAATCAAAACCTTGACGCCGATTTCCCGGAGGAAGATAACGAGCTTCCCCAAAAAGGCATTGAGAGGACTACCGTATATCTTATCATAATTTTTTCGCTTACATTTTTCATTTTAGGTAATGCCACAGGATTTTTGCTCTTAAAAAATGCCAAAACCGGTATTGTTGTAGACGAAAGTTTCTATGCCGTTTCGGAAAAAGAAAGATCATCTTTCGAAAATGCGGCATATGGTGATGACAGTTCCGAATCTTCCGCAAATGATATATCATTACTGTCAGATTCGGAAATTTCAAATCAGGAAGAAATTTCTTCAGGTTATTCCGGTGCTATTGAAGATGTAAATCCC
>CABMOR010000195.1 GCA_902388225.1 uncultured Oscillospiraceae bacterium
TGCCGTGCTGACGGTTATATTTTTGCTGAATACTGCGGCGGCGGTCGGTCTCTCTTATGGCGTATTCCATCGACCGTGTAACGCTGTCGGCATACATAATTACCGCTCCGTTTGCGTTTCGGGCGGCACGGCCAACCGTCTGAACAAGGGAGCTTTCGCTTCTCAGAAAGCCCTCCTTGTCGGCGTCCAGTATGGCGACCAGCGACACCTCGGGAATGTCAAGACCCTCTCTGAGCAGATTTATTCCCACCAGCACATCAAATTCTCCAAGCCTAAGATCCCGTATTATTTCCATGCGCTCGATAGTATCAATGTCGTGGTGCATATACCGCACCTTTATACCCACACCGGTGAGATATTCGGTTAAATCCTCGGCCATTTTTTTTGTCAGGGTGGTGACAAGCACACGTTCTCGGCGCTCGACCCGCAGATTTATCTCTCCGACGAGATCGTCAATTTGTCCCTCGGTGGGCTTGACGGTTATTTCGGGGTCGAGAAGTCCCGTGGGACGAATTATCTGTTCGGCAATCTGCCCGGCGTGTTCCTTTTCAAAAGGTCCGGGTGTGGCGCTTACAAATATAGCCTGATTTATATGGTCATAGAATTCGTCAAAATTCAACGGACGGTTGTCAAAGGCCGAGGGCAGGCGGAAGCCGTAATCCACGAGGTTTTCTTTTCTTGCCCTGTCTCCGCCGTACATTCCCCTTACCTGGGGCAACGTGACATGAGACTCGTCCACAAAAAGGAGATAGTCCTTGGGAAAATAATCAAGCAATGTAAAGGGACTGCTTCCTCTGGGGCGTCCGGACATGACCCCCGAATAGTTCTCTATACCCTTGCACACCCCGATTTCTCTGAGCATTTCCATGTCATATTCGGTGCGCTGACGAATACGCTGAGCCTCCAATAGCTTTCCACGCTGTTTAAACCATTCCACCCGCTCCTCCATCTCCCTGTTTATGTCGCAAAGCGCCCTTTCCATACGGTCACGGTCAATGACATAGTGGGAGGCGGGATATACAGCTACATGGTTCAGGGTGTTTTTCACCTCTCCTGTCAGGGCGTTTATCTCGCTTATACGGTCGATCTCGTTTCCGAAAAATTCCACACGAAAGGCGTTTTCCATGGAGTAGGCGGGAAAAATCTCCACCACATCTCCCCTTACACGGAACTTGTTTCTTGTAAAATTAACATCATTGCGCTCATACTGTATTTCCACCAGCTTTGAAAGCAGGTCGTTTCGGTCCATTTCCTTTCCGGGGCGGAGGGAAATCACCATATTTTTATAGTCAATGGGGTCGCCGAGGGTGTATATGCAGGAAACGCTGGCCACAATTATTACATCCCGCCGCTCGGCAAGGGAGGATGTGGCCGAATGACGCATTTTGTCTATCTCATCGTTTATGGCCGAATCCTTTTCTATATAGGTGTCGGTTCCGGGAATGTAGGCCTCCGGCTGATAATAATCATAATAACTGGCGAAATATTCCACGGCGTTTTCGGGGAAAAATTCCTTAAATTCACTGCAAAGCTGAGCCGCAAGGGTCTTGTTGTGAGCAAGCACGAGAGTGGGGCGGTTTACCCTTTCAATTACATTTGCCATGGTAAAGGTCTTGCCCGATCCGGTAACCCCAAGCAGAACCTGCTCCTTTAATCCCTTTTCGAGTCCGCTTACAAGTTTATCTATGGCCTCGGGCTGATCCCCCGTAGGCTTATAATCCGAAACAAGCTTGAATTTGTCCACAAGCTTACCCTCCTTTTTGAGTCAAAAATCCCCATCGAGATATTATATCACATATTTCATAAAAATAAAAGAGCGGATATAAAATCCGCTCGTAATTTATATTTTATAATCCTTCAAAACCCGAAAGTTTTCCGACGGCAAACTGTAGGATGAGCAGGGCGTCGGTTACCGAAATCTCACCGTCAGCATTTACATCTCCCGCCCTTTGACGGTAACCGTCAATTTCAAGCTTTCCCACGGCCGACTGAAGAGCGAGAAGCGCGTCGGTTACCGAAACCTCGCCGTTTTTATCCACATCGCCCAAAATACAAAGCGCGCCATCCACATCAAGAGAAACCGAGTCGCTTATACGGAAGAAATTCCACCAATTCCTTCCGTTCGCAACCACAAAATAATATCCCGAATCATCAGCTGTCAGAGAGTTTACAACAAGACTTGAACCGTTCACCGAATATTTTTCTCCGTCTGAAATTTCGGTTAAAACCATATCGGTGCCAATTTTATACCATGTGTAATCTACATCTTCGGAATCGGCCGAAATGTTAAACTCGGCGCTCTGTCCTGAGGTTTTTTCCATGGGATCGAAATTTCCCGAAAAGTCCTCGCCCTTATGATCATAAATATAAACCTGCATATTGTATGTGAAGTTTTCCGGGTCGGCCACATTTTTGGGAATGTAATCTTTGTCGATTTGAGGTTTGCAAACTATCATCCTTGAAGCCCCGGGAAAATAGGAATTTACAATATTCCCAAATGTCCAGCCGGATATGGGGGCCGAAACAATGCTTCCGCTTTCCAGGGTAGCCTCAATAGATTTCGGAAGTCTCGGGGCGACCTTTTTCAGGGCCTCCTCCCTTGAAGACGCTCCCACATATGCCAGGTTCTTTACCCCGCCGCCGAATCCAATGCTTTTTATGGGCGAAGAAAGAGCCTCAAACTTATCAAAGAAATTAACGGTATATTCGATATTTACCGGCTGACCGGATAGGTTTTCAAGTCCGGAAATCTCCACCTTATAGCTGTGGGAATAGGTAAAATCCTGATCCTTTCT